>CALMPB010000399.1 GCA_937871985.1 uncultured Burkholderiaceae bacterium | reverse complement strand
AGGCTCAAAGGGCTTCTGGCTCCGGCTTGCGAAAGCCGGGGCTCCCACTGCTACTGTCGGCAAGGAGGATGCGATCGAGGCCGCGCTTTGTTGTGGCTGGATCGATGGGCAACTTGCCAAGTTCGACGAATACTACTTTCTCGTTCGCATGACACCGCGCCGGCCGGGAAGCCGATGGTCGGAGAAAAACCGCAGTACCGCGGACCGGCTTGCGAAGGAGGGCCGCCTCCGGCCAGCCGGGCTCGCCGAGATCAAGGCGGCGAAAGCCGATGGACGATGGGACGCCGCCTACGCCTCCCAAGGAAAGGCCGAGATCCCGGAGGATCTGGAGGCCGCGCTTGCGTCGAACGCCGCAGCGCGGCGCTTCTTCGAGGCCCTGGATCGAGCCAACCGCTACGCCGTCATCTACCGCGTGAACGACGCCAAACGGGCTGAAACGCGCGCCAGGCGTATTGCGAACTTCGTGGAGATGCTGGCCCGCGGTGAAGCGATACATCCTCTCAAGGCTTCCAGGACGCCGCAGAAAAAAAACCTTTATAACAAGGGCCTGATATAAAAGAACGATGCGGGCTGGCTAGGCCGCGACGGTGGGCTCCTTTGGGGACCTTGCCAAGTCTCTTTCACGCACCTGCTGTCTGAAACGTCCCGCTGAATAATGGTAAAAGGGTTGCGGGGAAAACATGCGCGACACCATGGACGCGAACAGGGAAGAAACCAGGAGCCAAAACAGCATTGGCTGGCTGCCCGTCATTTCCATCACGATGACACTGGCCGTTAAGGGCGACTGCGTAGCCGCAGCCAAAAATGCGGCCATCGACAACAACACAAGCACTTTCTGATCGACCGCGGCCCCAGCCCATAGCGCCAATTCGGCCCCAATCCCAGCACCTGTGGTTAAAGCCGGCGTAAAAATACCACCTGGAATGCCAGCCCAATATGACGCAACCGTAGCCAATAGCTTCGCCGGTCCAAAACCGACGGACTCAAGTGGGTGACCCGCCAACGCCGACGAGGCGATGTCGTAGCCGGTCCCGTAGATCGTATTGTGCGTCAGCGTTCCAAGCACCACAACGAGCACACCCATTAAAAAAGCAAGCAGCACCGGGTGCCTGCGCATCCAGCCACGCCACGTGGACGGAGCAAACGACGCAGCGCCTTTGCTTAACATCCAGGAGAAAATACCCCCGCCTATCCCGCATGCCAGCCCGCACAACAGCGCCCACACCAGCATATGCTGCGTCAAGGCTTGACCCATAAACGTACCGAAATACGGATTGTTGCCTGCAAATGCCACCACAAAGAAGCCTGCGGCAAGGACTCCGAGCAGTACGAGGCGTTGCCAGCGTAGAGCAGTGCCTCGACTCAGTTCCTCAATGGCAAAAATGACCCCGGCCAACGGGGCATTGAACGCCGCGGCCAGCCCACCTGCGGCTCCAGTCGCTATAAGCTCACTCGTATGCACGTTTTTAAGCGGAACCCCCATCGCCTTGCATGCCTGCCCCCAAGTCAGCATCAGCGCCGCTCCAACCTGGACTGACGGGCCTTCCCGGCCAATAGACGCGCCTGCTACCAAACCGAGAAAGGTAAGGGGTATTTTCCAGATCGCCTGATACAACGACACCAGGGAACGGCGGCTAGAGCTGGGAGGCAACGAGAGAGACGCAATAACTTGCGGGATTCCGCTGCCAACGGCATTAGGCGCAAAGCGCAACGTTAGCCATCTAAGTAGCGCAAGGCCAAAAGGCAATACCAGCCAAGCCGCCCAAGGCACAGCGCTTAACCACGCTTTATTGACGTACAAAGCCAAGTCAACGGCCCGTGCAAAAGCCAATGAAACAAAGGAAACCAGCGCGGCGCCGATCAAGACCAAACTGAACTGCAAAGTTTTACGCGACAGACGGCGCAATTGCCTCGTCTTGCGCCGTATCGTCTGATGAATAGCCTGGACAACGTGTCGCAACGACCCCAGTTCCATACCTACTCCCTTATATAAACTGAAAACCAGCTCTCGAAGCGACACTTATGTTCAGGTTTCCCAATTTCAGAAGCTTTCCCTGCAAGACAGCTCATTTGATGAGTTGTCTATTGTGCCATCGAACAAACGCGGAATCCGGCGACATATCTAGCAGGCAACCTTACCAAGGTAGGCGAAGCTACTCACATACGAAATGAAAAAGCCCTTGCATAACAAGGGCTTTTTGTAAAAAGAATTGGTCGGGGCGACATGATTCGAACATGCGACTCCTGCGTCCCGAACGCAGTACTCTACCAGACTGAGCTACGCCCCGACTTACCTGCACACCCGGCAAGCCTTCGGGATGGCGGCTTGCCTTTTACCGGAAAGAGCCTTGCGGCCCGGCATCCGGGGGGTTCTTAACGGTCTCGCTCGACCGCGAAAGAGCAAAATTTTAGCAAAGATTCGCGTTGTGCGGAAATCGGGAAGGAAGACAGGGCTTCACGGGCCTTTTCCGCCTCGGCCACGGCCGCTTTGCGCGTGTATTCCAGGGCGTCGGTCTCGTGGATGGCATGGGCCACCGCCTTGAAATCCGCTTCGCCGGTCTTGATGGCATCTTGAATCAACTGCCGTAGTTCGGGGGAGCCGACTTCCATGACACGGATCAACGGCAAGGTGGGCTTGCCCTCGCGCAGGTCGTCGCCCACGTTCTTGCCCAGGGCCTCGGCATCGCCACTGTAGTCCAGTACGTCGTCGATGAGCTGGAAGGCCGTGCCCACGTGGCGTCCGTAGGCCGCGGCGGCCTCTTCCTGCTGCGGCGTGGCGCCCGCGATGATGGCGCCCACCTGGGCCGAGGCTTCGAACAGCTTGGCGGTTTTATAACGCACCACCTGCAAATAGCGATCCAGGGAAACGTCGGGATCATGCACGTTGAGCAGTTGCAGCACCTCGCCCTCGGCGATGATGGTGGTGGCCTGCGAAAACACCTGCATGATGCGCATAGTGTCGGCTTCGACCATCATCTCGAACGAACGGGAATACAGGTAGTCGCCGACCAGCACGCTGGCGGCATTGCCGAACACGGCATTGGCGGTGCTGCGGCCGCGGCGCATGTCGGACTCGTCGACCACGTCGTCGTGCAGCAAGGTGGAGGTGTGGATGAACTCGACCACCGCCGCCTGTATGTGGTGCATGGTTCCTTTGTAGCCGAGCGCGCCGGCGATCATCAGCAGCAGGGCCGGGCGCATGCGCTTGCCGCCGGCCCCGATAATGTAGTCTCCGACCGTGCGAATCAAAACCACGTCGGAATTGAGGCGCTCGCGAATGACTGCGTCGACGGCCTTCATGTCGTCGGCGACGGGAGCAATTATTTCGGCAAGATTCAAAAGACAATCCAGGTTTCAGGTAAGCACAAAGGCCAGACAACAAGCCGCTCTCGACCCTCGTGCGCCACGGCCCCGGCCGGCCAGCCACCGGACAACGACGCGGCAAAACAGCAGACTGGCATACGAACCCAGTAGCCGGCAATGCGAAGGCGCCGCATCGCCGTAGCAGCGGCACCTTGCCCCCAGGCATGGTTTCCAGCTTCCATACCGCAATCCCGCCTTGGAGGGCGGGATTGAGCTGAGGCCGAAGGTCAGGACTACGATTATACGGTTTTGCAGCCTCTTGTCGGGGCTCGCGGTACCCTTAGCGCCCAGGCTTGCCTTTTTTCTTCCACCACATCACGCCCCCGGTGATGGCGAGTGCGGCGACGCAAAGGCCGACAAGACTGATGAAAATGCGCCCGGCAAGGCCCAATACCTGTCCGCTGTGCAGGGGATACTGCCATTCGATATAGCGGTCGGCGGCCGTTCCGCCGATATAGCCGGTGGCAGCCACCACCCTGCCCGTGTGCGCATCCAGGTAGCGTTGCTCTTCACGTATATGAAAGGGCATTGACCGAAAACCTGGCTCCACCATCCGAACGCGATAGGCATTCCGTTCCGGCAAATAAGCAATGAAACGAACACGCCAATTCCGCGCCTCGGCGGGAAGGGATGCCTCGGCTCGCCGCGCGGCCTCGTCCCAGCCCATGGGCGGGGCCGGGTTGGTTTGCTTCACTTTCGGCACGACCGACAGAGGCGGAGGCGTCAGAACGCCGAAGAGGCTCACGACAGGACGAAACACCTCTCGGCTGAGATTCAAGGAAACGCCGCTTACCGCCATCGTCAGCAAGACACAGGAAAGCCAAAGGCCGGCGGTTCGATGAATATCCAGGCTGCGCCGATAAGCCCCTCCGCCGCCCTTCGGCAGCCATGCCGAACCCCATCTTCGCCAATGCCGGATCTGATGCGGCAGTGTCAGGTACAAGCCAAAGCAGCCATTGAGCACCCACAGAATCGCCACTGCGCCCATGACCCATCGTCCCAAAAGCCCGGGAAGAGTCAGCGTCTGGTGAAACCTATAAATAAACGGGATCAAGTGCTCGCGATCAACACTGACCGCGTTCGTATCCCGCGCTCCAAGGATTTTTCCATTCGACGGGTCGAGATAGATTTCATTGAAATCCAGCTGGAATGGCTTCCCGGTTGCGGGATCCGTCCGTGCGGCAAATTTGGCGATCACGACGCCATGCGGCTCCAAGGGCAGGCCAAGAGACAGCACGCGGACACGGGGCTCGGAACGCTCCGCATTCTCCACGAGGAGGCTCAAGGGCAGAACCCGCCCCGACGACGAGGCGTGCAGCAATCCGGGATTGAGCCACACGTCCAGTCCCGGCCGGAACGCGATGACGCTCCCCGTCAGGCCGGCAAGAAGAAGAAACAAGCCCGTCGCCAGGCCCAGCCAGCGATGCACGGTGAGCAGGCGGCTGCGAATGGAGGTCCTGGCGCCCATTATCTAGACTGTCCTGGAAGCTTTCCTGCTAGAACGAGGCTCTTAGCGTAAAAACGGCGTTGAAGGGAGCGCCATACACGTTGTTGTATTGGTCATAGCCGCCGACGGTTTGGTAGTACTTCGCATCGGTGATGTTGTTCAGGTTGAGCCCAGCGTGAAGATGCTTGTTGATTTGATAGCCGATGCTCGCATTGAGAGTCGCGTATCCGCTCTGCGTGAAATCGTTGCTGCCGAAACTGCTGACCGCATAGAGCCCGCCGCCTAGGCTCCACCCCCTGAGAAGCCCCGATTGGAAATCGTAGTTGGACCAGACCTTGAATATGTGCTTCGGTGTCACCGTGCTGTAAGGCTGCCCTTGATACGCCGCATCCTTCGTGTACTTTGTCTCGTTATAGGTATAGCCAAGCGTAATATTCCATCCTGGCAGCAGCCGCCCCGTCACCTGCGCATCTATCCCTTTGCTTTGGATCCTGCCGCCGGAGGTCAGGTAGAACCCGGGATTGGCCAAATCGGACTGCGGCGTGTTGGTCTGGTTTATAAGAAAAAAGGCCAGCGACGTTTCAAGCTTCTTGTCCAGGAACTCGCCCTTCACGCCCACTTCGTACTGTTCTCCCTTGACCGGACTGAGCAACGATCCATCGTATGTCGACAGGCTCTGCGGCTGGAATATGCTTGTATAGCTGCCATAGGCGGAGAGCGTTCGGGACAGGTCGTAGACCAGCGCCGCATACGGCGTGAATACGGCGCTTTCACTTACTTTCGTCGATGGCTTGCCAGCCGGGTAGATCGTATCGATTGTCGAGTCATACCAGCTTAGGCGGCCGCCAAGCACCAGAGTAAGCGGATCAGCCAGGCTGAACCGGCCGGACGCATAAGCGCCATACTGGGTCGTGTTGGTATCGGTGATGCTTCTGGCAGAGTAGGAGGCCGGTTCGGGAGCGTTGTAGGTGGAATCGTAAATACTGAAAGTGCCCGGTATTTTGACTGGCTTGCCGGGTGCGTAGTAGTAGTCTTCATTACGGCGATCCAGCCCGAAGACCACTTGATGCGTGCGCCCGAGCAGCTTCAACGAACCAGACAATGAAACATCGGTGCTGTACTGTTCTTCCTTGTACTTGGTGAAAGTCGATGAAAGCCCCGAAAACGTGTTCGTCACCGGATCAACGCCCGTCCCGGCGGTAGCGCGCAGCCAGTCCGTATCCTGGTGGAAATACTCGCCGGATACCTTCAGGCTCCAGTTGTCGTTGAATTGATGCTCGATCTGGACGAATGGATTGACCGTCGTGCTGGGCCGGCTTCCCCATTTGACGTTCCCCAGGAACGACGAGCGGGAAACATCCAGAAGCTGTTTATTGGTATATGCCGGCAGCCCGATGAATGGCGTGGCATCGTTATCTTGATAGGCCATGCCGAAGCGCACCGTCGTATCCGGCGAGACATCGGCCTCCACTGTGCCATAGAACATGGTATTGCGATTGTGCGCAACATCGTAGAAGTAGCCGTTATCCTGGTAAGACGTGACAAAGCGCCCCCGGACGCTTCCCGACTTATTCAAGGGGCCGCCGACATCCAGCATTCCCCGATAGAAATCGAAAGAGCCGGCGCTCAACTCGCCGCTCATTGCAAAGGTATTGGTCGGACGCTTGCGAACCAGGTTCACCGTGCCGCTTGGCTGGCCCGACCCCGTGAACAGGCCGCTCGGCCCGCGCAGAACCTCGACGTGGTCGTACATGGCCATGTCGAATGGGGTGTACGTTTGATTGTTGTTGTATTCGAGAGGCACGCCATCCTGCTGCACCGTCGTCAGCTGGAATCCGCGAGAGTAATACGTAAAGTTGTTGGTGCTCGCGTTTACAACCGTAACCCCAGGAGTTTGCAGCAGCGTGTCGGAAATCGTGCTCAGGTTCTGGTCCTGAATCTGCTGCTGGGTGACGACGCTGACGGTTTGAGGAAGTTCTCGAACTGAAACCGGAATTTTCGACCCCACCGTCACGGCGGGAGCCGTATAAGCACCTGTTCCTTCGGTGCTGCCGTCGAACAAAGCGGTGCCCGCCACCGTCACCGGGGCCAACGTGGTGACGGCGGACGCGCCTGCGGTTCGCCGTAACGAATAGCGGCCGCCGCCAGTATCCATCAACTCATAACCGCTGCCGGCCAGCAGGCGCGAGAATCCCTCGCGCACGCTGTAGCGGCCCCGCAGGCCGTTGCTGCGCATGCCAGCCAGCATTTGCGGGTCGAACGACAACAGCACTTTCGATGCCGCGGCAAACTGCGCCAATACGTCGCCCAGCCGCCCGGCGGGAATGTCGTACTCCCGGCTGGCCGTGCTTCCGGCGGACTCGGCGGCCAGCGCGCAGCCGGGCGCAAACGCCGACACACTCGCCAGGCCCGCCAGGGCGCAACCCATGGCGAAGGAAGAAAAAAGCAAGCCCCCGGCGCGGGCCGGCCGCCGTGGATTCGGACGCCTGAAGACCATACAGATACCTTTCGTCGATGTGTGAGGTGAATGCTCGGGCACGTTGAAAACGTGCTTTCACCAGACACACCGGACGAACGCCGAAAAAGTATCATCAAAACCGCAATCTTTTCGAAAACTGTCCGGGCGCGCCCTTGCGCCGGCCGATCAACGGGCGCGAACCGTCACCCAGTAGGACGTTACGCGACCGATACGCACTGGCAGAGACTTTTCCAGCAAGCTTAGACTGGCCCCGATATCGGTCAGCGAGAAAGAGCCCGAGACCCTCAGACCTGCGACGGCGGGGTCGCAACGCAGGACGCCACGGTGATAACGGGCAAGCTCGCCTACCAGTGCGCCCAGGCTCATATCGCGAACCAACAGCATGCCGCGCTCCCACATCTCGGCGCCGGCATCAGCCGGCTGAGCGGTTTGCAGGGCGTTGGCCGTGAATGTCAGTTGTTCGCCGGCATGCACGATGGCCGTCTGGGCGGAAGCATAGGGGCGGACTTCGACCGCGCCCTCGAACACCGCCACACGGGTGCTGTCGTCGAGACAGCGCACGTTGAAGCGGGTGCCCAACGGCCGCAGGCTGCCCTGGGCAGTACTCACGATAAAGGGGCGCGGCGCAGGCGACGGATCTTGCGCGGTGGCGATGAAGATTTCACCCGCAATCAACGCAAGACGCCGCTCGTTGGCGGTGAAAGTCACGTTCACCGCCGTGGCGGTGTTAAGCGCCAGACGCGTACCGTCGGCCAGGGCCATTGTCTTCTGCTCGCCGGTGGCGGTGCGCAAATCCGCTGTCCACTCCCGCCAGGGCATGTGGCGCCAAGCCAGCCAGGCACCGGGCGCGGCCAGCGCCAGCAGTGCCAGAAGCTCGCGGCGGCCTGGGCTGGGCAAACGCGCAAGGGTGTCGCGGCCAAGCTTGGGAGGCACCTGCTGAAAAGTCCGCAGCACGCCTTCGGCACGCTCCCAGGCGGCCTCATGAGCCGGGCTGCGCTCGCGCCAACGCTTCAACCCTGCTTTATCGCGATCGGTGGCTTCACCGGACTGGAGCAGAACCAGCCAGTCGGCGGCTTCGTCCAGGACGGATTGCTCGATGTCGGATGCCGGAATTTGAATCGCCGCTGTCATGCCGGAACTCTAAGCCCGTCAGCCCAGCGCCAGGCAGGCGCTGAACGCGCGGCGCATGTGCCGTTTGACGGTAACGAGCGACGTGCCGAGCTGATCGGCGATTTGCTGGTAGGTCAGGCCGTCCAGTTGAGCCATCAAGAAGATACGGCGGGTGCGTTCCGGCAGGCTGCGCAGCATGGCCTCGACGCGGCGCAACGCCTCCAGGATCAGCAAACGCGTTTCCGGGGACGGCGCTTCAGGCTCCGGCAGATGGGCCAGCGCTTCGAGGTAGGCGCGCTCCACGTCCTGCCGCCGCCAGTGGTCAATGACCAGGCCTTTGGCGATGTGCGTCAGCAAGGCGCGGGGCTCATCACCCAATTGATCCGGCAGCCGGCGGGAAACCATGACCCGCACGAACGTATCATGCGCCAGGTCGGCGGCATCGCCGGTGTTGCCAAGCTTGCGGCATAGCCAGCCATACAGCCAGCCGTGATGACCGGTATACAGCAGGTGAATTTGCCGCGTTGCAATGTCGACCACCGGCACGAAACCCTCCGTTTATCGGCCCCGCTCGTGTGCAGGCCTCAGGAACATAATGAGAATGATTTTCATTTTATAAGAAAAAATACAATTCTTGCAATATTTGGCCTGGATCGATGGCCGGATCGGATTCCAACCTTTTGAAGGCCGAATGCCCTCGACACCCGGTTCCGGCATTCAATCTGGCCGAGCCGTCCGTGCCACAGGCGGGATGGCGCATAAAATTGCGATAATGTTGCTTTGCCATCCCGCCGCTTTCTGGAGAAAACCTTGAGTTCCATCGATCTGACTTCGCTCGTCAGCCGCGCCGAGCGCGTTCTGGCGCAACTTGAAGCTTGGTTGCCGCCCGCGCCGCCCGACATAGACTGGTCGGCACAGGCCTTCCGCTGGCGCAAGAAAGGCGCGCGCGGCTGGCTGGATGCGGTTCAGAACGTTTCCCAGATTCACAGCGACGATCTGCAGCACATCGACCGCCAGAAAGACATCATCGACCGCAACACCCGCCATTTCATCGAAAAAAAGCCCGCCAACAATGTGCTGATGACGGGCGCGCGCGGCACGGGCAAAAGCTCGCTGGTGAAGGCCATGCTGGCCGCCTACGCGGATCGCGGGCTGCGCCTGATCGAGGTCGACAAATCCGATATGGGCGATCTGGGCGACATCGTCGACATCGTCAGCAAGCGGCCGGAACGCTTCATCATTTTCTGCGACGACCTCTCCTTCGAAGAGGGCGAACCTGGCTACAAGGCGCTCAAGTCGGTGCTGGACGGCTCCATCAGCGCCTCGGGCGACAATGTGCTTATCTACGCCACGTCCAATCGGCGCCACCTCATGCCCGAATACATGAGCGAAAACCTGGACGCCAAGCACCAGACGGACGGCGAAATCCATCCAGGAGAAACCGTCGAAGAAAAGATCTCCTTGTCCGAGCGCTTCGGGCTCTGGCTGTCGTTCTATCCGTTCAAGCAGGACGACTACCTGGACATCGTGAATTACTGGCTCAAGGAGCATGGCTGCGCGCAGGCCGACATCGACGCCTCGCGCATCGAAGCCCTGCAATGGGCGCTGGAGCGCGGCTCGCGTTCCGGCCGGGTGGCCCGCCAGTTCGCGCGCGACTGGGCGGCGCGCCATGTCTAAACCGTTCATCGATGTCGCCGCCGGCCTGATTCTGAAAAAAGACGGCTCGCTGCTGCTGGCCGAGCGGCCGGCCGATAAACCGTGGCCGGGCTGGTGGGAATTGCCAGGCGGCAAGATCGAGCCGGGGGAAACCGTGCTGCAGGCTCTGGCGCGCGAACTCAAGGAAGAGCTGGACATCGAGGTCAGTCGCTCCACGCCCTGGGTGACCTATATGCACGAATATCCGAAGAACATCGTCCGCCTGGCGTTTTGCCAGGTAACGGAATGGCAAGGCGAGCCCAAGGGAATCGAGGGCCAGACGCTGGCCTGGGTGAATCCCCGCAAGACGCTGCCCGTGGGGCCCCTATTGCCCGCCACCCTGCCGCCGCTGCGCTGGCTGCAATTGCCCGACCGCTATCTCGTTACCTCCATCGGCAGCCAGAAGAACCTGCCGGGCTTCATCGAGAAACTTTCGCAAGCTCTGCGCGCCGGGGTTGAGCTGGTGCAGTTCCGCGAGCCGGATTGGGCCGCCGCGGCGCCTGAAGCCGAGGTCCATCAGGCCTTTCAAGCCGTGCTGGCCTGCTGCCATGAGTTCGGCGCGCGCTGCCTGCTGAACAGCGCGCATCCGGAAAGCTGGCGGCCGCTGGCCGACGGCGTGCACTGGCGGGCTCAGGACGCGTTGCGACAGGCTGCCGCCATGCAGAGCCAGGACACCGAGCCAGGCACGGTCCAAAACAGCGCCGCGCCCCCGGCTTCCACCGCGCTGGCCCCCGCCCCCGACGCGCACTTGCTGCCCCGGAAGCTGACCGGGGTTTCCGCCCATACGCTGCAAGAACTCGACGCCGCGCGCGCCCTGGATGCCGACTTCGCGGTGCTGGGCCATGTGCTGGAAACGGCGTCCCACCCCGGCCGAGCCGGCATGGGATGGGAGCAATTCGCGGCCCTGGCGGAAAAGTCGGGGATGCCTGTTTTTGCCATCGGCGGCCAAAGCAAGGCCACCCTGGAAAC
>CALMPB010000398.1 GCA_937871985.1 uncultured Burkholderiaceae bacterium | reverse complement strand
GTCGAAACCAGGATGTGTTTGTCGCGGCCTTGATTGCGCGACTTTGTATGGCTGAGGCACGTCGTCGTCTGAACTCGACAGGTGGGAAGAATTAATGAGCCCCGTCGATCTCCTCATCCTGGTCCTAGTGCTAGCTGTGCTGGCGCTGGACAACTGGCCCCCGACGACATGAATACCGCTATCTCCATCCTGATCCTGCTTGCGGCCTTCACCTGGCTGCTGATGCTGATTACGGGCTGCTGCTTTGCTGCTTGGTTGTTGTGGCGCCGCCGCGGGTTGCGTAAGTGGCTCGCAGATTTCGATCGAGGCCTGAAGCGCGAGGAGCGCATACGGGCCATCTTTCAACACCGCCACCGGTTCAGGCCGTAGGCGGATAACGGTGTGCACGCGCCTGGATAGCTCCCGAAAGCCGGACTCTTCCACCCGGCCCGGCGCTGTGCTTTTTTGTGGAGTGTTGGAGGCAACCTGCCCGAACAATACCTTTTCGACTTCGCCGAACTCGATGGCGGCTGTCTGGCTGTCTATCTTCGGACCCATGATCCTGGCGCATCTACTGCTCTGGGGGAATGCCTACGTTGAAAAGTCATTCTCCGCCGGCCGCCTGGTGGCGCTCACGCCGTTGATGCCGGGCCAGTTTGAGAAGAAGCGGCGGGAGAACGGTGCATTCTTCTACGCGTACACGGACGCGAAGAAAGGCAGGCGCCGGGAGATAGAAGAAGGGAACATGATGCACATTCCGGCGTTCACCATGGACGGTCTCATCGGCCTGTCGGTGATCGGGTGGATGATGACGCTGTTGCTGCTGAGCTTGAGCGTGATTGGATGTGCGGCCTCGGCACGCGTGGGCTGACCACGCGCGGCCGATCTACTTCGATTCCAAGGCGCTGGTCCAGGCCACGCCGCCGCAGATCAGGCGGCAGGGCCTGGAGAGGAACAAGGAGTGGCGGCGACTGTGCCTAGGAGGCTGAGTCTATAGAGCGGCGTTGTCTGCGCTCTTCAGACTGGCGAAACACTCGTCAATATTGTCGAACTCATAGGAAAGATCCACGTCAGCGCCACTTCCTCCTCGCGCTGTCGCCTTGATGGTGATGGCACTCAGCATATTGGGAAGCGGCTTGCCGTTCCGAACCGGATCGGTCAGCCAAAAATGCTGTAAAACCCGCTCTTTTTTATAGAGGCCCATATACCAATCGTTGGGCTTGTCCCAAATGCTACCCGGCTTCAAATAGTCGAAGATTCTTGTCGGCTTCCCATATTTTTCGGTGAGCGCTTCCGAAAGCCGAGAAACCTGATCCTTTATATCGTCGCCATAGGCACTTACATGTCGGAGGGAAAAGCTAGCCATCACCTTACACAGGCCTGTCTTAGGACCGACGACCGCCAAATACTGGTCCACGCCTGGATAGGTGGCAGGCGCAGCATCAAACGTGTAGTACCCAGGAGAGATCAGCTTCAACCCTTTGGTGGCTGAAGCAAGCTGCTCCTGAGTCAACCCTTTCTTTAGTCCAAAAGGCCCCTCCCATTGTGGGGCTGCGGCTACCTGGGCCGAGGCCGCCAATGAAATAAACAGTGCGATGCTGGTGAGTTTCGAAAACATTGTTTTGGCACGTTTGGTAGTTTGTCTGTGACAAACTATATCATCAGGACACACGGCCGACGCTACCCCTTTCAAGAGTGCAAGACGACATGGAACGTCGCGTAACACGATACTATTTTGCGCAGCTTCCCTCTTGGCACATCGCGACGGGCAGCCACGATCCGGGTGCGCCTAGAAGGCGAGTGAGATGCGCGCCAAGGATATCGAAGGCTTCTTTTCTCTGGGGTAGCATCGTTTGCCGCCGGTAAGTTCGTGTTGTGCGCTTTGCTTTCTTGTGATTAAGGCATAGGTCAATAACGTCGGACGAGATTCCGAGTTCACCCATGATCGTGGCGCCCGTGCGGCGCAGGTCATGCTGACTCCAGTGGCCGCCTGGCAGATCAAGCACCGTGCTGTTCTTTCGCCCCTTGACCGGCTTGGCGCGAGTTTGGCGATCGGTCAGCCGGCGAGTTACTTCGGTTTCCGATAGGTGGCGCGCCATCGCGCCCTTCAAATAGATACTCGCCTTCGCCGGGCAGCTCGGACATTCGGTCCCACCCTGCCAGGGCGAATTCGCTCAGGTGCACCAGGTGCGGCTTCTTGTTCTTCGATACATCGGCAGGGATGGTCCACCTGGCAGCTTTCCGATTGACAGCACCCTTGCGTTTGATGGTGGGCGCCGATGTACTCACGCACGGGCTTTCCGGTGGTCGGACTGGTGTACCGCACCGCCCGCATCTTGGTGCCATTGGTCTTGATGCGAAGGGCGAGGCCTCCGCCGTCGGTGAGTTCGTATTCACGGTCTTTCGGCTTGGCTGCCAAGATCGTGCGGTCGGTTAATAAGTTCGTTGCCATTGCCGAATCGTCAGAGCGCGGGGGAAAGTGGACCGCTGAAACGCCGCTTCAGTCAAACGAAAATAAACTCGTGCAAACTCCGTTTCCATTTGTCTTGTTGAAATATTGAGGAAAAATAGCCTAGAGAAAACTGCATCACACCCTCAAAAACGCGGTCAGAAACGATTTGAGAGCAGAGGGTCGTGAGTTCGAATCCCACCGCCCCGACCAAAAAATAAAAGGGCCAGCTCATTTTGTTGAGCTGGCCCTTTTTCTTTGGCGGGCTTATGGGACAACATATCCGCCGGGTGGGAATCCGGACTTCGCTTACTTGCTGTAAAGATTGATCAGCGAGGCCTTTAGAAAACCGCCGTCCACCACGATGTCCTGCCCACTGACGTATACGGAGGCATCGCTGGCAAGAAAGGCTACGGCTCCCGCGATGTCCGATGGAAGGCCGATACGCCGCGCAGGGATGCTGTCAATGCGCTTTTGCAACACGGATTCGTCGCGGTAGTGCGCTTCGGACAGCGGCGTGCGGATCATTCCGGGGCTGATGGAGTTTGCGCGGATGCCGCGCGGTCCCCATTCAGCCGCCATCTGGCGAGTCAGGGCCTGCAGGGCCGCTTTCGTCGTGCCGTAAGCGCCGACCCGGGTCGGCGCCTGGGCGGAAATCGACGCCACATTGATGACGCTGCCCGCTTGCCGCGCGAGCATCAAGGGAAACAGGGCCTGGGAGCATAGCAATGCGCCGCGCAAGTTGACGCGGAAAATGCGGTCCCACAGGTCGATCGGGAAGTCCTCGAGGCTCACCGGGGCCACGCTGATGGCCGCGTTGTTGACGAGGACGTCGCAGCGGCCGAAATACGAGCGGACCTGGTTCGCCATGTTTGCAACCGAGGCGGGGTCGGAGATATCGCAGCGCACGTTCAGCAGGCCGTCCGTTTCGGGCGCGCTGTCGGGAACGTTGATGTCTACTTGCGCCACGGCCGCGCCCATCGATCGGAGGTGCTCGCAAATGGCCAGACCAATGCCGCCGGTAGCGCCGGTTACCACGGCCACGCGGCCTTGCAAGGCGTCGGGAGCAAAAGGGGGATTGGAAGGCAATGCCATACGTTCTTCCTTGTCGCTCGCGCTTATTTGTTTTTCAGGTCCGCCACTTTCGCCAGGTCCTGCCAGATGACGGCGTCGCGCTTGATCGATGCCGCGAACTCCTTGGCCGACATGTCGGCCGGGACGATCATGTTCTGGCCTTCGATTTTTTCCCGCACGTCCGGGCTGTGCTGCGCGCGGTAGATTTCCGCGTTGACGCGGTCGACGATTTCGGGCGGCGTGCCCGCCGGGGCGAACACGCCATACCAGCCATCAGCCTCGAATGCGTAGCCTTGCTCAGCCAGGGTGGGCACGTCCATCGAGGCGGGCCAGCGCCGCGAACCCGTCTGGCCCAGCGCGACCAGCTTGCCGCTGCGCATGTACGGGATGGGCGAGGCGATGTCCATGAAACCGACGCTGATGTTGTTGGCGATCAGGTCGGTGCTTTCAGTGACCAATTGCTTGTAGGGCACATGGGGCATGTCCAGGCCGTAATGGGCCTTGATTCCTTCCATGGCCAGATTGCCGGATGAGCCTGTGCCCCACGAGCCGTAAGCGAGCTTGCCGGGATTTGCCTTGGCATAGGCAACCATGTCCGCCAGGTTCTTGAAGCCGGTTTTCGGATTGGTCATCAGCAAGATCCCCGCGGCTCCGACTTGTGCGATGGGAAGCAGGTCTTTTTCCGTGTCGTAGGGAATCGAGGGCAACACCACGGGATTGAGCAGGATGGCGGACGACGGGGCGAACAGCAGCGTGTAGCCGTCGGCCGCTGCCTTGGCCACTGTGTCGCACGCGATCATGCCATTGGCGCCGGGCTTCGCTTCCACTACCACGGGCTGGTTGAGCGCTTTGGCCAGGGGGACGGCGATCAGGCGGGCAAAAATGTCTCCGCCCGCGCCGGCCGATCCGGCGACCACCAGCCGGATAGGACGGTCGGGCCAGTTGTTCGGGGCGGCAAAGGCGTTGACGCCGAGGCCCATCAGCAGGCTGCCAAGCAGAACGGCGCGTCGAGTGAGAGGGGTGTTGATCATTTCAGCGTCTCCAGAATTTTTGAATTATTGGAAAAACCTAAATTCTAGGTAGCTCAATTTGCTTGGATATAGCTGAAACCGCAGATCAGAACTGCGCGAATCGAAGGAGTCTCGGGCGCGGATGTCGAAGGCGGCCCTCTTTCGCGCGGACGCATCGTAGCGCTTCTCCATCGCAGGGAGTGCTGCATTTCCTGCAGGAGACTTCTGCAGGATATTGCGGCAATCGAAGGCGTGGCGATCTATACACTTTTGCCGGGGGACAACCAAAAAAGAGCCATCCATGACTTTCACCTATCGTCGCCGTTTGCTGCTTGGCTGTGCGGTATTGAGCGCACTGTCCTCGTTTGCCGCTGCGGCGCAAACGAACTATCCGTCGAAGCCTGTCCGGCTCGTCGTTCCCTATCCACCTGGCGCCGCGACCGATGCCATCTCCCGCGCGTTTGCCCAGCAGCTGGGCGCGATCATGGGGCAGCCGGTGGTTGTCGAGAACCGGCCTGGGGCTGGCTCGGCTATCGGCATCATGGCCGTCAGGAGCAAACCCGCCGACGGATACACCTTGCTGGTCCACGCCGAAGGCTTTTACAGCGCGAAAGCCATGACGCCCAGCGCGGGCTACGAGTTTTCCGATTTTGAAATCCTCGCCCCGCTGGGTCAGAGCAGCTACGCTTTCATCGTGCCGGCGGACCGGGGCTGGAACCGCCTCGAGGACCTGAAGGGCTTGAACAGGGAAGTCGACATCGGCACCGCCGATCTCGGCGTGGGCACCTATTCCACGCTGGCCGCAAGAATGGCTTCAAGCATGGGCGTCAAATACCGGCCCATTCCGTTCAAAGGTGGCACGGAAGGCCTCACCGCGATTCTCGGCGGCCAGATCGACGGCTACTTCACCACCATCGGAACGACGCAGAGCGTCAAGGACAATCCCCACGTCAAGGTGCTGGCCTACACGGGCCGGCCTGGGAGCGCCAGTCATCTCCCAGGGGTAAAGACCTTCGCCGAGCTCGGCGTGCCCAACATGGTGTTCCACAGCAGCTATAGCGTGGCCGTGCGCACCGGCTTGCCCGCGCCGGTCAGAGAGCAGCTCGCCGACTTCGTTCGGCAGGCTGCTACGTCCGAAGCGATGAACCAAGCACGCCGGGATCTCTATCTGGATGCCTACAGCGGGTCTCTGGAAGACTACAAGCAGGAACTCATGGGCCTGGCCCATGATTTTGAAGCTGGCGCGTCCGCGTACCGCAAAGCGAGCCATTGAGCGAAGAAGGGGGCGATCTTTCGATGCCCTCTGGCTGCATGTATTTACTCCTGGCAATCGGGCGCAAGCGGCGGCGCCGATTCGCGTGCGTGTACGGTCGCGCCCAGCGCCGCGCCATGGACGGCGAGATGGGCGCCCAGTTGCAGAGCCTGCAGCAGGGCGGGGCGTGCCAGGCCTTGCGCCAGCCCTTCCTGAATGAGCGCGCGCGTGGCGGCAAAGTCCGCATGCGTAAAGCAGGCATGCAAGGCCAGATCCACCAGCAGGCGCTCGGCGGTGCTCAGCCCGCCCTGGGGTTTTCCGTCAGCCAGAAAATCCAGCAGCACGGTGACGTAATCCCGGTCGGCCGCAGCCAGGCGCAGCAGGCTGGCCGTGTGTTCCGGACAAGTCATTGCGATGCGGGCGTGTAGCGGATCCTCCGGGTGCAGCGCCGGCAGCGGCGCGGCTTCGTGCAGCAGGTCGGCCGCCTGGAACACCGCGCTCAGCCCCTGCACGGTAACGCGGTGCAGGACATCGAACAGATCCGCCTCGCTCGCGCCGGCCTGCTGCGCCAGCCGCAGATGGGTCGTCAGGCCAGGCTCGTAGAGATGGGTGGCGGAAGCATCAAGCGCAATGTAGATCAACTCCACCATGCGCGGCGAGAGAGGACCGGTACGTGCCGGATGGCCGGCATACTCCGCGTAGCGCGACAGAAAGGCCGGATTGCCGCGCAGCAGCGCCTCGTTCCATGGGCGCCAGTAGCCGCGGGCCGCTATGAAGCGAGCCTTGATGGTGTCTGGGTCCGTCATGGCTTGCCCAGGGTTTGCCCGGTCAGGTACTGCGCCTGGGCGCCCGCAACAAAGCGCAGCAGCGGCAGATAGGTGTCCGGGCCGGCGCCGGCCGCGACTTCGACGGCATTGATGCGGGCGCCGCTGGGGCCCCACTCGCAGGCCAGCGTCGAGATCAGCATGCGTGCCGCCGCCCGCTCGCCGGCGGACTCCCAGTCGTCGCTGCGGATTTGTGGCAGCAGCAGGGTAAGGCTGCCGGGGCCGCTGTTGGCGGCCTGCCGTGCCGCCTGGACAATGGCATCCAGTTGCTGGCCCGGCGGGCGGGTTAGCACGCGTGTGTCCAACACCGCCGCGTAGCCCCCGGCGGCGCATTCCACTGGAGGGCCGTCCCAAGGTCCTTGCACACGTAGCGTCAGCGGCGTGTCGCAGGGCAGGGGGGCGCGGGGGCTGGGCGGGTAAGCCTGGCTGCCGCCGAAGACGGACGAGCCGCCGTCCACGGCCAGCATGTCGGCGTCCAGCGCCACGGCTCCGGCGCTTGCCAGGAAAGCCAGGGCGCAACCGATCTCTTCGGGTTCGCCCAGGCGGCCCAGGGGGATCTTGGCCACGGCTCGCGCCGGATCCAGACGGCCGGCCTCGATCAGCGCGGCCACCAGCTCGGTGCGCACGAAGCCTGGGCAGAGCACGGTAAAGCGATAGGCCGGGAAGTCCCGCGCCATGGCCCGGGTCTGGGCGATCAGTCCGGCCTTGCTCGGGCTGTAGGCGCCGCGCCATGGGATGGCGCGCAAGCCCGCTCCGGATGCCACATTGACGATGCGCGCGCCATGAAGCAGGCGCTCGCGCAGCGCCAACAGCAGACGGGCGGGCGCGTGCAGGTTCAGGTCGAGCAGACGCTGCCAGGCTGCCGGGTCTTGCGCGATGACGGGCTGGTTGCTGTCATCGGTCATGCCGGCATTGTTGATGAGCGCGTCCAGCAACGGCAGGCCATCGGTCAGGTTGGCGATCTGCGCCGGATCGGTGAGGTCGGCCACGCGATGCTCGTGCGGTGCCCCGAGTTCATTGGCCAGGGTTTGCAGCGCGTCGGCATTGCGATCCACCAGAATGCAGCGATGACCGCCGCGCGCCAGCCGGCGTGCGGCGGCCCGGCCGATCCCGCTGGCCGCGCCGGTAAGAAGAACGGTGTCCATCAGAGCGTGGTGAAAGTGATGCCGCCGTCCACCACCAGACCCTGCGCGGTAATGAAGCGGGCTTCGTCGCTGGCGAGGAAAACAATGCCGCTGGCAATGTCGTCCACGGTGCCCAGGCGCCCCATGGGCGTGCTGGCCACGCGGCGCGCGTCGCGTTCGGCGTTGCGGTTGCGTTGGGTGCCTTCGGTGGGAACGGCCGATGGGCAGACCGCATTGACGCGGATGTTGCTGGCGCCGAGCTCGGCTGCCGCCGCTCGCGTGATGCCGAGAATTCCGGCCTTGATGCCGGAGTAGACAATGGAGTTGGGCGCCGATTTCAATGCCGCGGTCGAGGCGACGTTGACGATGGCGCCGCCGCGTTCGGGATCCATCACCGCGGCGGCGGCCTGGATACCCCAGACCACGGCCTTGAAGCCTATGTCCAGCATGCGGTCCAGCGTCTCGGGCTGAATGTCGGGCACGCTCTGGTAGCGTACCCAGGCGGCGTTGTTGACCAGGATGTCGAAGCGTCCGCGGTGCCCGGCCGCCAGTTGCACTGCCTGCGTGATGCCCTCGCGGGTCGAGACGTTCTGCGCTACCGCGAAGGCTTGTCCGCCTTGAGCGATGATGCTGGCGACCGTCTCATCCACCAGTTCCTGCTTGAGATCGTTGACGCCGACGATGGCGCCGCGCGCGGCCAGAAGGCATGCCGTGGCGCGGCCGATGCCGGCGCCGGCGCCAGTGACGAGCGCGACGCGCCCGGCCAGGTCTTGTTGAATGATCATGTTCTTACACTGATTGAATGTAGGCGCGGCCCGTGTCGCGCGACAGGCCGCCGAAGGCGGCATCCAGCTTGCGCACGGCGCGCAGCGCGCGGTGCAGCGGCAGTTCCCAGGTAAAGCCCATGCCGCCGTGCAGATGGATAGCCTTCTCGATCACGTAGGCGGCGCTGCCCAGCGAGCCGGCCAGCGCGGGGCGGGTGTCGCGCTTCGTACCGTACTCATCGGCCTGCATGGCGCGGCGGATGGCCGCGCTGGATACGTCCTGCAGCAGCCGCATGCGCGCCAGCAGATGACGCACCGCTTGCTTGGCGGACAAGGGGCGGCCGAATTGCACGCGAGTGGCCATATAGGTGGCGGCGGCCTCGAGCGCGCCTTCGGCCGCGCCATTGGCGTATTCGGCCAGCAGCAGGTGCGCGCGACGCCGGAGGGCCTCCCAGGCCACGGCATCCAGGCGGGCCAGTACCGGAGCGCCTTCCAGCGCAATCCAGAGCTGAGGCTGTTCGGGGTCCAGGGCGGTCTGTTCGTCGCGCGCTGCGGCGGTTACGTCGAGCAGGGCCGCGCCGTCGCCGTCGGCCGCCAGCACCCAATCGGCCGGGCCATGGTCCAGGCGGGCATGGCCGGCCTGGACGCTGCCTTGCCAGGCGATGCCGGCGAGGAACTCGCCCGCGATCAGCGCGGCGGCTTGAGGCGTGCCGGGCAGGGCGTGAGCCAGGAGGATTTGTTCGGCGAGCGGCAGGGGCAGGTGCAGTTGTCCGGCCGCATGGGCGATGGGCAAGGCGAAGGCCAGATCCAGCGCCAGCCCTCCGTCGTCTTCCGCCGCCATGACGCCGCACAGGCCGGCCCCGGCCAGTACCGCGGCCATCTCATGGGGGTCCTGGCGGGTCAGTGCGTCGGTAATGGCCGCGCAGGCGGCCTGCGCGAATTCTTCGGGGCGCAGTTCTTCGCTGCTCATGTCAGATCCTTGGGAAGATTCATGATGCGCTGCGCGATGACGTCGAGCTGCACCTCGGTCGTGCCGGCATAGATGGTCTCGGCACGCGCGAACAGATAGGCATTGGTGAACGCTGCATGCGCGCGCCGCGCCAGCGGACTGGAGTGCGGTCCCACCTGCGATAGCAGCGACAGGGCGAGCCCGGCAAAGGCCTGGTGGCACTCCGACCAATAGAGTTTGGTGAGCGAGCCGCGCGCGCCGACGGACTCGCCGCGCATCATGCGATCGACGGTCAGTTCGACCAGGCCTTTGAGGCCATCGATCTCGCTGACCAGATCGCCGATGCGGCGCTGGACGTAGCCGTCGTCAAGCGCGGCCGCCAGCTGGCTGTCGGATTTGCAGGCCGCGATCAGTTGCCGCAGCTCGCATTCGAAGCGCCACGGACGGTACATGCGGTTGGTGGCGCGTTCGATGGACAGCACGCGGATGGCCGCGCTCCAGCCCTCGTCCGGCGCGCCCAGCCGCGCGTCGTCGGGCACCACGACGTCGTCGAAGAACACTTCGGCGAATGACGATTTTCCATCGATGGACTTGATGGGCACGACGCGGATGCCGGGCGTGTCCATCGGTACGGCGAACATCAGCAGGCCACGATGCTTGTCGGCCACGGTGCCGGTGCGGGTAAGCAGCAGGCAGTAGTGCGCCTTGGCCGCGCCGCTGGTCCAGATTTTCTGGCCGTTGATGCGCCACTGCCCGTCCTCTTGCACGGCCTTGGTGCGCAGCCGGGCGAGGTCCGAGCCGGCATCCGGCTCGGAAAAGCCCTGGCACCAGTACTGCCGCATGGCAAGAATATCGGGCAGGAAGGCCTGCTTCTGTGTCTCGGTGCCGACGGCCATGATGATGGGGCCGGCCAGTTCCTTGCCGATCGAGCTGACGCTTTCGGGCATGGGCAGCGCGCCGATCTCCTTGTTCACGGCCAGGTGTTCGCGCAGCGACAGGCCATGCCCGCCGTAAATCTTGGGCCAGGTCATGCCGGCCAGGCCGGCTTGGTACATGGCGGCCTCCCAGGCGCTGCTTTCGGCGAGCGTGGGCGCGCGCCAGTCCAGGCTGTCGCCGCGCATGAAGCCGGGCAGGTTGGCGCGCAGCCAGGTGCGGGCGTGCTGGCGGTAAACCTCGGGTCCGGCGGCCGGGTCCGGGACCGCCACTTGTTGATCGAATTGCATGCTTGTCCTCAGGAGGCGGGCGCGGCGCGGGGGATCATCAGCGCGTCGAGTACGACGGCGCCCTGGCCCTCGGGCCGCACCAGAATGGGGTTCATATCGATTTCGGCGATGTCGTCGCGATGCCGGTACGCGAATTCCGACAGCCGCGCGACACTGCGCGCGGCGGCGGCGATGTCCGCCTTGGCCTGGCCCCGCGCGCCGTCGAGGATGGGGAACATCTTCAGCGAGCGGATCATCGCCGCGGCCTCATCCTCGCTGACCGGAGCAGCCTGCACAGCCACATCCTTCAGCACTTCGGCGTAGATGCCGCCCATGCCGACCATCAC
>CALMPB010000397.1 GCA_937871985.1 uncultured Burkholderiaceae bacterium | reverse complement strand
GCCTGCGTTTTCGCTGCCCCGTTCAGGCGGTCCGTGTGGTCCGCCCCGTCGGTGAGGTGGTCATCTATGTGGCGACTCACCTCCGGTCAACCCTTATTTCTCGTTTTTTTGGTCGACCTGCATTTTTTCTCGCCGCCCGCCTTCAGTCGAACAGCGGCAAGGCGGTGGTCGATTTGATCTCCTGCATCGCGAACGACGAGCTGACGTCGTGCAGCGGCGCCACCTTGGTCAGCTTGCGATAGATTCGATCGAAGTCGGCGATATCGCGCGCCACCACCTTGAGCAGATAGTCGATCTCCCCGCTCATCCGGTAGAATTCGACCACCTCGGGGAATTGCGCCACGCCTTCGGCGAAGGTCTCAAGCCATTCGGCGGTATGATGCGCGGTCTTGATCGCAACGATCACCGTCACCCCCAGCCCGAGCCGCTCGCGATTGAGCACCGTCACGCGACGCGCGATCACGCCTTCGCGCTCGAGCCGCTTGATTCGCTTCCAGCACGGTGTCTGCGACAGACCGACGCGTTCGGCGATCTCCGCGATCGGTACGGTCGCATCCTCCTGAAGCAACGCGAGAATACGCCGATCGACCGCATCTAGAACGATATTCTCCATTTTTCCTCCATATGCCGCTCCATTTTCTCCATTACGCTACTGACGGAGCAAAATGAACACGGACATTTCGGTATCCGAACGATAGATTCCCGCTTATGGTTATGAGTGGAGACCCGTTGTGATCGACCGACTGTTTTTCGAACATCCGCGCTCGGTCGACGAAAGCTATGGCGAGCATTTGCGTGCGGCCGGCGGGTTCGGGGTGGTGATGATCGGCGCCGGAGTCGCCTGTCTCGTCCACGCGCTGGTGCCGGGGCTGTTCGTCTCCACCGGGAGCAAGGCGATCGACCGGCTCCACGACAGGATGGTGCGCAACCGCCGCCGCCGCGCCGCCCCATCGGGCGAACGGCTGATTCGCTCGGGGAACGAAGCCGCATGACGGCAATGATGGCGGCGGACCTTTACGGGGACGTTCCGCCGGACAAGCCGCATTCGTGGCGCGAGATCGTCCCGGGGCTGGTCGTGGTGTGCCTCGGCACGCTCGCCGCGGGGTTCATCTCGGATCATTATGGCGCGCCGCTCACGCTGATGGCGCTGCTGCTCGGGCTGGCGCTCAATTTCCTGTCGAGCGACCGGCGGCTGCATCCCGGCCTCGGCTTCGCCTCGCGCTCATTGCTGCGGTGGGGAATCGTGCTGGTCGGCGCGCGGGTGACGATGACGCAGATCGTCGGGCTGGGGCCGGTCGCGCTGCTCGCGGTGGTGGCGATCCTCGTGCTGACGATCGGCGCCGGGATCCTCGCGGCGCGGCGATTCGGCTTCGACACCGGATTCGGCGTGCTCGCCGGCGGCGCGGTGGCGATCTGCGGCGCCTCGGCGGCGATGGCGCTGGCGACCACGCTCGGCAGCCGCCGCATCAGCGACGCGCAGCTCACGCTGGTGCTCGTCGGCATCTCGGCGATGAGCGCGGCGGCGATGGTGCTCTATCCGATCGTCGCGCATCTGCTCGCCATGTCCGATCTGCGCGCGGGCTTCATGCTCGGCGCGTCGATCCATGACGTCGCGCAGGCACTCGGCGCTGGCTATTCCTATTCCGACGGCGCCGGACAGATTGCGACGATCGTCAAGCTCACCCGCGTGGCCCTGCTCGCCCCGGTGCTGGCGGTGGTGGCGATGGCGCTGCCCAATGGCGACGGTCAGGCGAAGAATATCGGCGTGCCGTGGTTCGTCGTCGGCTTTTTCGTGCTGTCGGGGTTCAATTCGCTCGGCTGGGTGCCGACGCTCGCGGCGACCTGGTCGTCGAAGGTCGCGGCGGCATTCCTCGCCGCGGCGGTGACGGCGACCGCGATCCGCTCGCCCTTGCCCCAATTGCTCGACGCCGGGCCGCGCCCGCTGCTCATCATCCTCGCAGCGACGCTGACCGCCTTCGTGCTCGCGCTGCTCGCGGCGCTGTTCGTGCTCGGATAAGAGAATCACTGGCTGGGGCGGCAGGATTCCCAACCAAATAACACACCCGCTAAGTAATTGATTTTACTTGCGCGCAAACGGCGTCTGCACACCCTATTGGCACAGCTCATTGGCACAGTGTCAAGCGCCGTTAGCAGTCCGCCGAAGAGCGTTCGTGCCTCAGACCTGTGCGAGTATCCCCGAGAGGTTCGTCGCGGTCACGAATAGCACATCCAGCGCGCCAAAGTGCGCCCTGCCGCACGCGATCTGCGCCTTTTCCGCTTCTCGCAGCGTGTTCAGGTCGCCCTTGCTCTCGCTAGCCAAATAGACGTCTTCCCGCCCGTCTGAGCTGCCCCTTCTGAGTGGTCCATCGACTATGACAGTCTGGATCGAGGTTGAGCCTCACCCCGTCTTAGGTCCGGTCTTTATGAGAAAGCCGGCTTTCTTTTCATCAGGGCAGGCATGCCTGCCCTGATGAAAAAGCGCGCTCCATCGGGGTCTGGTTGCCGAGGGAGCTATGCGGACGGTGGTCGTTGTAATCGCGCCGCCACGCCTCACATTTTACCCGTGCGTCGTCCAAGCTCAAGAACCAGTATGCGTTGAGGCATTCGGCCCGCACCCGGCCGTTGAACGCCTCCGCGAACGCATTGTCGGTTGGCTTTCCAGGCCTGCTGAAGTCCAGCACCACGTCATGCTGGTATGCCCACAGGTCGAGATCCTTCGAGATGAATTCCGGGCCATTATCCAGACGAATGCGCTTGGGGCGACCATGTGCCGCGGCAATGCGCTCAAGCGTCTCGACCACGTCAGAGCCGCGGTAGCTCGTCCGTACGTCGAGCGCTGGCGACACACGGGTGAAGTTGTCGACGATCGACAGCACGCGGATCTTGCGCCCGTCGAACAGCTGGTCCGATAGAAAATCCATCGACCAGCACTCGTTGGGCGCCGTCGCCGGCGTCCGGTCATCTCGCAGCTTCGCCTTCACCTTGCGCTTGGGTGTCTTGTTGCGCAGCTGCAGCCCGAGTTCGCGATACAGCCGATGGGTGCGTTTGTGGTTGATCTTCCAGCCCTCCCGTCGGAGCAGCACATGGATGCGTCGATACCCGTAGCGAACACGGGTCGCAGCCAACTCCTTGATCCGCATCTTGAGGCCGGCCTGATCGAGGCGGCGGGACTGATAGCGCTGGGTCGATCGATTGATCGGAAAAGCGCTGCAGGCTCGCCGTTCGCTGACCTGGTAGCTCGCCTGCAAATAGCCGACGATCTCCCGGGCTCGACCAGGCCCTACATTTTTCGGCGGATGACGTCCTGCAGCATCTCCTTGTCCAGGCTGAGGTTAGCCACCAGCCGCTTCAGCCGGACGTTCTCCTCCTCCAGCACCTTCAGGCGTTTCATCTCCGACGGCATCAGCCCTCCGTATTTACTACGCCATCGGTAGTAGGTCTGGATTGATATGCCGGCCTTCCGGCAAACCTCCTCTACGGTTGTTCCATCCTCGGCCTGCTTGAGGATGAACGCTATCTGCTGCTCGCTGAACCTCGACTTCTTCATTGGCGGATTCCCTCGTCCGGCACCTGCCAAACCTAACCGGGAATTTCTCACAAAGAATGGACCAATCCGAAGGGCTCAGGTCACGGAGCCGGCGTTGAAGCCGTTAACTTTGGTTAAGCTCGCACGAGGTATTTACACCTGGTGATATGCGACGCCGATACGGCGGGGTGCGCTCGCACGCTTCACGAGCGTGCGGCGGATGAATGCCTCCGCGGACGTTTCGCTTGCGAACGATAAGCGCAAGCTAGCGCCTCGGCGCGCGATGCGACCCCAAGAAAGTTCGACGACGACGTGGCCGAACAGATCGCGGACAGCATAAATGCTGTAAGCTCGTGCTATGTTGCAGCTGGTGTCGACTGCCTCCAAGGCACACCGCCACCCGACAACGCTGGTTGAAACCTCAAACATAGGTGGAACTTGCCCGTGCGATCAGTAAAGGTCCAACCGGAAATTTGAATCAATCGGCAACCGGTGATTCACCTTACCGATGATTAGAAGGAGCGCGCAGAGCTGCGGTTTGTCTGAACAAACTCGATCGATCGCCGAGCTCAGCGGCAGGGTAGACGGCGTGTCGTTCGACGGCACACCCGTATCGCGCTTAGGCGCGAGACAGGTCGATGCGGTCGACTGCTTAGTCTGCCACCACCCAGTCGTAAGATCGCCCGACGGGGACCAATGAGCCAAGGCCCCAAAAACGTACCTGAAGGGCGGCGGTCGACCGGAGCGATGCGAAGCGGCCTGTACCGCCCGCGCGGGCTGTCGATCTCGCTCCAAAGGCGGTCGCCGGTGAGCCCGATGTGCTCCCAGCCGAGCGGGGCGACATGGGCGAGCAGCTCGTCGGGCACCTCGACGCCTGTGCTCCGCAGATGCTGCACGGAACGGTCCAGGCACACCGTGTTCCACAGCGCGACCGCGGCCCGGTGCTCGCCGGGTGGGACCGCAGTGTCCAGCTCGCCTATGAAGGACCGCGATGCCGACGAGCAACGCGCGTGGCTTGCCGAGCGCGACAAATGCGGCACGAACAAGGGCTGCCTGAGCGAGTCCATGAATTTGCGCGTCATGAACCTGAGTCGACCTTCTCGGGGCTGCGATAGCCTCCGCTGCAGCTTTCCCACCCGGCTGCGACCTTACGCTCATGTGAAAGCTATGAGGGTGACCGGCCCTGAGAACTGCGACCGGCTTAGCGTACGTTTTCGGGCGTTCTCTCACCGGTGCCATGTTGCGCGCGAAGTTGCAACATTGGCTGTCTTGGCGTTCAGCGCCCCTCCGCCGGTCGATGCGGCATCATCCTGAGTCAATTTTCATCGCCCCTGTTCCAGTCGCTCGGAACATTCTCTTTCCCCCGACCCCTAGTATATACCACCACGCCGCCCTTCCCCGGCGCGACATCGGTGATCCGGACGCGGAGCTTTTCGGCGGATGCGGGTGCCGGAAGCACGGCGGTGGCGAGGAGAGGCAGGGCGAAGCGGATCGTCGCGAGATAGTTCTTTGGGAGAGTGGATCGAGGGTCGCCGAGCCGGGTGTGCCCCGATCGACGAATGTGGCGCGCGATGACGGTGCTCACTTCCTCGATCGAAGCCGCGAGCCAGCGCTCCGCGTGCGGATGTCGAGGCGGCGATGGAGTAGCCCCGGCGACAGACCGACCGGCACATCGGCGAATGCAGCGCCGCGCACCGCGGCGGGACTCAACATGGGTGCAAGCTCGGCGTAAAGCGCACCCGGCGCTTTGCCCTGGAGGGGCGCGAGTTGGTGCGCCCCGCTCTCCAAGCCGCCTCGCGCGACCGGCGCAGAACGGGGGTCGATCGACCTCAAGCGCGCAGTTCGGCTCTCCTAACCTTGCCGGTGGGCGTCTTCGGCAGATCGGGAACGAACTCAATCAGCCGAGGATATTTGTAGGGCGCTATCGTACGCTTCACATGCGCTTGCAGCTCCGCGATTAGTGCGACGGAGGGCGGGTATCCCGTCTCCAGCACGACAAACGCCTTGATGACCGTCCCGCGGCTATGATCGTCTACGCCGACGACCGCACATTCCGCCACGGCATGATGCGCCACGAGTGCGGCCTCCACCTCCGGACCCGCCACGTTGTAGCCCGAGGTAACGATCATGTCGTCAGAGCGCGCCACGAACCAGAACCGGCCTTCCTCGTCCAAACGGTAGGTGTCGCCGGTCAGGTTCCAGCCCTCGACGACGTAGCGCGACTGCCTCGGATCGTCGAGGTAACGGCATCCGGTCGGACCGCGGACCGCAAGGCGCCCGGTGCCAGAGGTCAGGTGCACGCCGGCCTCGTCTACGATTCGGACATTGTAGCCCGACACCGCGCGCCCGCACGAGCCGGGAGGCGTCTCGCCGGGGCGCGATGCCAGGAAGATGTGCATCATTTCCGTGGCGCCGATGCCGTTCACGACGGCGACGCCGGTCGCCTTTGACCACGCACTCTGCGTCGACGCCGGCAGGTGTTCGCCAGCGGACACGCACAGTCGCAGACTGGACAGATCGCGACCGACGAGGAGTGGCAGCATCGCGCGGTATGCGGTAGGCGCGGTCAGGAGGACGGTCGCTCGATGCCGCTCCACGGCTTCGATCAGCGCCGCCGGATTAGACTGCTCCACGGTGACGCTCGACGCGCGGGCGCGGAACGGAAAGAGCAGCGACGCGCCGAGCCCGAAGGTGAAGCCGAGTGGAGCGCTGGAGCAGAACCGGTCGGCGGGGCCGGGGTTCAGGACCTCGCTGCTGAACCCGTCGGCCGGGATCAGTAGGTCGCGATGAAAGTGAACGGTCGCCTTCGGCGCGCCCGTCGTGCCCGAGGTGAAGGCGAGGATCGCGGGGTCGTCCCGGTGGGTGTCGGCGGTCGCGGCGATAGGTGCCTGCCGCTCCAGTCGCGCGCGCATTGCGCAGGCGTCCGAGTCACCGTCGAACAGCAACGTCCGACATCCGGCGCCCTCCAGCCAGGCGACGCCCCCGAGCTCAGGCAGGGACCGGCCGTCGATCAGCGCCAAGGCGGGTTCGGCGCGGTGTACGATTGGCTCAAGATCCCGCCTGCGCAGCAGCGGCATAGTCGTGACCGCGATGCAGCCGGCCTTCAGGACTCCCAGCCAGGCCGCGATCAGCATCGCGCTGTTCGGTCCGCGCAGCAGCACGCGGGCGCCGGGCACGATGCTCTCCGCGCGGATCATCCCCGCGATCCGCGCCGACAGGTCGGCCATGTCGCGATATGTCCAGCTCCCATGGTCGTTCACGACCGCGACGTGCTCGCCCGCACCCTCGGCCAGAGCGCCGTCCACAAGCTCGACTGCTGCGTTCAGCCGCTCGGGATAGCGATCGAACGGCGGGTCGAAGACGAACGTCGGCAAGGCGGACACGGCGGGCAGACGGTCGCGGACGAACGGGTCGTACGCCGGTCTATCGCCGAGCGCGCGCAGCGGGGCCGGGCGGCTCATGCGCCGCTCCCCGCCGCTGCCAGGTCCAGCGCCACGTCGACGATCATGTCCTCCTGCCCGCCCACCATCTTGCGGCGGCCCAGCTCGATCAGGATCGCGCGGGTGTCGAGGCCGTGATCGGCGGCCGCCTTCTCCGCGTGCCGCAGGAAGGAGGAATAGACGCCGGCATAGCCCAAGCTCAGGGTCTCGCGGTCCACCCGCACGGGGCGGTCCTGCAGCGGGCGGACGAGATCGTCGGCCGCATCCATCAGAGCGAGCAGGTCGCACCCGTGCTGCCACCCCATGCGGTCGGCGGCCGCGACGAATACCTCCAGCGGTGCGTTGCCCGCGCCCGCCCCCATGCCGGCAAGGCTCGCATCAACTCGCACCGCGCCGTTCTGGACCGCGACGATGGAGTTGGCGACGCCGAGTGACAGGTTGTGGTGTGCATGCACTCCGCGCTCGGTCTCAAGTTCGAGCACGCGGTCGAAGGCCTGAAGCCGGGCGGCATAACCGTCCATGGTCAGCGCACCGCCGCTGTCGGTCACGTAGACGCAGTGCGCGCCGTAGCTTTCCATGAGCTTCGCCTGCCCGGCGAGCCGATCCGGCTCCGCCATGTGGCTCATCATCAGGAAGCCTGCGACGTCCATGCCTAGCGCGCGCGCGGCCTCGATGTGCTGCCGCGCCACGTCGGCCTCGGTGCAGTGCGTCGCGACCCGCACGGAACGGACGCCGAGGTCGTGGGCGCGGCGGAGGTCGTCGATCGTGCCGATCCCCGGCAGCAGCAGCGTGGTGAGCACCGCGCGTTCGAGCACCGCCGCGACGGCGCCGATCCACTCCCAGTCGGTATGCGCGCCGAAGCCGTAGTTGAACGACGATCCGGCGAGCCCGTCGCCGTGCGCGACCTCGATCGCGTCGACTCCCGCCCGGTCGAGCGCTCTGGCGATGGCGACCACAGTATCGAGGCCATATTGGTGACGGACGGCGTGCATGCCGTCGCGCAGCGTCACGTCCTGAACATAGAGCCGCCTCACGCCGCGAACTCCGACACCGTGCGCAGCGCCATCGCCTCCGCGGTGCGGAGCGCGGCGGAGGTCATGATGTCGAGGTTGCCGGCATAAGCGGGCAAATAGTGGCCGGCCCCCTCCACCTCGAGGAAGACCGAGACCTTCAGGCCGGTGAAGGACCGGTCCAGCTCCGGCAGTCGGAGCGGGCGATTGCCGCCGATCCGCTCGAACTGCACCGCCTGCTTCAGCCGATAGCCGGGCACATAGGCCTGCACCTCGGCCACCATCGCCTCGACGGAGGCGGCGATGGCCGCCTCGTCGTCGCTCTCGGCCAGACAATAGACGGTATCGCGCATGATGAGCGGCGGTTCGGCCGGGTTGAGCACGATCACCGCCTTGCCGCGGCCGACACCCGCGACCTGCTCGATCGCCTTGGCCGTAGTCTGAGTGAACTCGTCAATGTTCGCACGCGTGCCGGGGCCGGCCGAGCGGCTCGCAATCGAGGCGACGATCTCCGCATAGGGCACGGGCGCGACGCGCGCGACCGCCGCGACGATCGGGATGGTGGCCTGCCCGCCGCACGTGACCATGTTCACGTTCGGGGCGCTCAGATGGGCGTCGCCGTTGACGGGCGGGACGACATAGGGGCCGAGCGCCGCGGGCGTCAGGTCGACGACGCGCTTGCCGGATCCGAGGAGAACCCGGGAATGGCCGGCATGGGCTCCGGCCGAGGTCGCGTCGAAGACGATTCCGACCCCATCGTAATCGGGCATCGCGACCAGTCCGTCGATGCCGTCCGCAGTCGTGGCGACTCCCAGCCGGGCGGCGCGCGCGAGGCCGTCCGACGCCGGATCGATGCCAACCATCGCGCTCATCTCCAGCACGTCGGAGAGACGGAGGACCTTCATCATCAGGTCGGTGCCGATATTGCCCGAACCGATGATCGCGACTTTGGTGCGCGCGGGCGCCGCGCCCGTCACAGGAAGAACCGTTCGGGCAGCGTCGCGAACAGGTCCGCGGTCCGCTTGACGTGCGCGCGCATCAGGTCGTCCGCGCGATCCTCGTCGCCGTCGACGATCGCACGCAGGATGGCGATGTGATCGTCGCGCGAGGTGGCCCAATGCGCGGGCGACATCACGCGGAAGAACAGCGAGCGCAGCTTCGGCAACCGCAATTGCCCCAGGACGCGTTCCGCCGTGCCGCTCGCCCCCGTCGCGACGATCAGGCCGTGCAGCCGTTCGTTGGCCTCGATCAGCGAAGCTGGGTCCTCATGCCCACCGCGCCCGACCTCGTCGTCGATGGCCTGCGCGAGCGAGCCGGCGGAGCCGCGTTCCCGCACGGCGCGCGCCGCGCGCCGCGCGGACAGGCCCTCCAGGAGCTCGCGCATCTCGAAGACCTCGGCCACGATTCCCTTCGTGACGCGCGCGACCACGGCACCCCGGTTGCGTTCGATGGTGACCAGGCCCTCGACCGCCAGCAGGCGCAGCGCCTCGCGGACCGGCCCGCGGCCGAGCCCGAGCAATTGCGTCAGCTCGCTTTCGACCAGCCGCTGCCCCGGGCCGAACCGCGCGTCGTGGATGGCCGACTTGATCGCATCCGCCGCCCGCAGTGCCGGCGATTCGGCGTCGGACAGTTCGAGCTGCAGGACCATCACATTCTCCATTAGTTTTTGGCCGTTGACATCGCTTACACGATTGCTAACAATCCCGTCAACGAAAACGACGGGAGCGGATCGTGGAGAACGTGGTGACCCAGCCCAGTTTGGCGGAGCGGAGGCTGAAGCCCTGGGCGCAATATATCGACGCCAAGCTCGGCTTTCGGAACCATTGGTATCCCATCCGCCTCGCTAGCGAGGTCGAGGAAGGGAAGCCGATCCCGGTCAAGCTGCTGGGCGAAAAGATCCTGCTGAACCGGGTCGACGGCCAGGTCTTCGCGATCAGGGACCGTTGCCTCCACCGCGGAGTCACGCTGTCCGACCGGATCGAATGCTATTCGAAGCAGACGATCTCGTGCTGGTATCACGGCTGGACGTTCCGCTGGGACAGCGGCGCGCTGGTCAACATCCTGACCAACCCGGCGAGCGTGCAGATCGGACGGCACGCGCTGAAGGTCTATCCGGTGCGCGAGGTGAAGGGGGTCGTCTTCCTCTTCGTCGGCGACGAGGCTCCGCACGACCTCGTGGAGGACGTGCCCCCCGGGTTCCTCGACGCGGATCGCGCGGTGGACGGACAGCACCGGGTGGTCGCCGCCAACTGGCGGATGGGGGCGGAGAACGGTTTCGACGCTGGTCATGTCTTCATCCACAAATCCTCCGTTCTGCTCGCCGGCAACGACATCGCGCTTCCGCTCGGGTTCGCGCCAGGCGACCCCGAACAGCTGACCCGTTCCGAAGTCGCGCCGGGCTCGCCCAAGGGCGTGTACGATCTGCTCGGCGAGCATTCGGAGCCGGTGTTCGAAGGCGCGATCGACGGCGAGACCGTCGTCACCGGCCATTTCGGCAGCAAGATGGTCGCCCGCAGCATCTCGATCTGGCTGCCCGGCGTCCTCAAGGTCGATCCGTTCCCCGATCCCACGCTCACGCAATACGAATGGTACGTGCCGATCGACGAGGACCACCACCTCTACTTCCAGATGCTCGGCCGCGAGGTCTCGACCGAGGCGGAGAAGGAGGAGTTTCACCGCGAGTTCAGGGAGAAGTGGGTCGAACTCGCGCTCAACGGCTTCAACGACGACGACGTGCTGGCCCGCGAATCGATGAACGCCTTCTACATCGACGACCGCGGGTGGCGCGAGGAAATCCTCTTCGAGCCGGACCGCGCGATCATCGAGTGGCGGCGTCTGGCCAGCCAGTTCAACCGCGGTGTCCAGAAGGGAGAGCATCTATGACGGCCCCGGGCGGATACGCCGCGAACCGCCTCGTCCAGGAGCTGTTCGCCGACCCTGACAATCTGGGCCTCTTCGCCAGCCACCGGAGCGCGCTGTACGATCGCTACGGTCTCAGCGCCGAACAGCGCGCGGCGATCGACGCCGGCGGTCAGGAGGCGCTCACCGGGATCGGGCTGCACCCCGTCCTGCAGATGCATCATTTCATGGCGACCAACCCGGCCGCACCGGAATTCGTCAGCGTCAAGGCGTATCGCGCACTGGTGGACCGCAATGGCTGAGCTGGTCGGCGCTTTTGCGACATCGCACGTCCTGTTCGGGTCGCCGGACGGCGACGAGCAGGCCATGCGCGTGGTCGACGGCATGAACGAAATCGGACGCCGCGTCCGCGCGCTCCAGCCCGACCTGATCGTGGCGATCGG
>CALMPB010000396.1 GCA_937871985.1 uncultured Burkholderiaceae bacterium | reverse complement strand
CACCTCGGATGCTCGCGCCTTGACGGCCGGCGCGCCCGGACCGTCGGGAAGATCGTGCGTGCAGGAGCTTAAACATGAACAAGAATATTGGCTCGAAAACTCTTGGGATGGCGCTAGGCCTGCCCTTGGTAGTGTTGCTAAGCATGTACCCCTCCGGCCGCGCGAATGGCCAAGTTTCGGCGCTTGCCGCCATCCCCCTTACCCAGTCAACCAATCTGGGGCAAGGCTATGCGGTAGGCGTCGGCTCAATGCGTGCACTGGCGCTGGAGCAGTCACCGGTTCTGACACTCGAATCGAACCGCGTGGAATACGATCTGAAGTACATAGACGACTACAACGAACTCTCCAAAGTACTCAACATCAGTGCCGCCGCGTCATATGGCGCCGGTGGAGTAGGGGGCAACGTCCGGGCAAATCTGATGCGATCGAGCACCTTGAGTCGACGTAACGCGTACGTCGTCGTCCGCGCCTTGGTGGAAATCCGGTCAGAAAGCATATCCAGCTATCAGTTGAAGCCGGCAGCTCTTACTGCAGCAAAAAGAGGCGCGCGCGATTTCTTTGAGGGTTACGGAGACAGTTTCATACGAGGCATCAGCTATGGCGGTGAACTCGCGGCATTGTTGGAGTTCGCGTCGACCACCACTACCGACGCCCAGCAGCTCAGACTGGACGTTCGAGCGGCTGTTGGTGATTTAGGTGGCTCGGCGTCCTACGAAGAGAGCATTCGAACGCTGACACAAGGACGAAAAGTGACCGTCCGCTACGTCCAATCCGGCGGAGATACCGGTCAAGTCGCCTCTTTGGCTGCCAGCCATGCGCCTGCCAACGCGGCGGCAGAAAGCCCAACGGGTGTTGTAGTTCTCACTCCTGAGCAGCTGATCCGCAGGCTGAACGAGTTCATCCCGGAGGTGCGCAGGTTTCCGACGCAAGCCAAGCCGCTGATAGGGGAGCTCATGGATTACGCGGTCGTCAGCACTTGGCCCGAGGAAACAGCAAAACCAGTGCCGTCGCCGGACAACGGGAGGCTGACGGCGGCAGTAGCGACCCTTCGAATGATTGAGGAAGAACTTGCGACCGTCTCGGATGGCATGGCAGCCAACAATTACCAGGCAGCTGCCGCGCTCAACGAGGGGCTGATGCTTCGAAATTATCTGGAATACTCCAGGCAAGTTGCCGATACCGTGGTAAGACAGGTTGCCTCCTCACCACAGGATACGACCAACTGGCAGATGCTAAGTCTTGACCAATACTCGGATGAAGTCACGTTAAGCATGCCATCCAGCGTGTGGAGAGGCAATGCAGGAGCGCAATGCTCCGTGCTCGAATCCGACATCGCTCGGCTACGAGAATGCCTGCTTGGTCCACGCGGGGGTTGGAAGTTCGAACGCTGGCCCACTGTCAAGAGCTTCTCTGTCGAGCGGGGCGTGACCACGGAATTCATGAGGGTCCGGGAAAACAACATCGTTAAAAATGGACAGCTGAATTGGGCCGGTGTGCTCCATCATTCACCGCAGACTCCAATACAGGCATTTGCCGATCAGATCTGCGGGAAGACGGGCCCGGACGACGGACGTCTGGCCCTGTGGAGCACTACGGCCAATACGAGCTTTGGAGATGGATGCTGCGGCGTAAGTGCTTCGAATTTTGCTTGTGTCGAGTTCGAGCGGCCAGCCGAAATCGCGTTCCCTCGTTCCACTTATGTGCAAAGGGAGGGGACCACGCTTGAGGGGCCAACGAGATTTGCCGCGGGCAATGGGAAGAAATTCCTGGAATTTGACGTCAAGCCCGTATGTGCAAAGGGGTTCGGCGCATACGTCTTGTTGTTGCAGCCCAGTGAAGGTTTCCCAAAGAAAGAGCGGGGCTACTATCGATTCTCAGATGGAGAGTTGCAGACGCTGCGACACCCGATCTCCGAGGACGATGGCACACAAGACTCTTCTAAGGCGGCGGTGATGCTCGAGCAGGTGTATTGCGCTGTATAAGAAAGAGCAATGGCGCCTGATTTAGCCTGGCGTTCGATGGCACGCGGTGCGGATGAGCGCCAAGCAAGCACGGATCCGAAGCGCATTTCATCGACGAACCGAGAACCGCCGCGCCTGGCCGTCTTTCTTACTTTACATAATATACATTATGCGCATAACAGGCATGTTTGACACTGTTGCGCAATCCCAGACGTCTGGTGCCTTCTAACCGCAACAACTATCTGACCGCTGGGGCGGCCGATGACGCGGTCGGGATTTGGACGATATCGGGCGCGACTCATTAGTAGCTTCACGCCAGTATCTCGGGCGTCAACCCCGGTAAAAGCTTGATATGGGCGGCGCCTTCACCATGGCGCAATGGCACAGAAAGTGTCGCAAGCCTATGTAGCGTGACACACCACTTTGCATGGCCGTCCCCACGTGCCCACCGGCGAACCAACCTGGCACGGTCTTTGCGTCTCTTTTCGTACATCCCATCAGTCGAGTGGGAAGGTACAAGGAGACAGTCTTCATGAATATGCCCATTCCGGGCCTCAAAGAGGCCATGCGCAATGTGCCATCCACGGTCGCCCTGATTACAACCCGGGATGCAGCTGGAACACCTCACGGTATGGCTGCATCCGCAGTGATCTCAGTCACCGTCGATCCGCCAGCCGTCCTCGTTGCCGTCAACCGCACCGCGGGAATCCACCCCGTCCTGGAAATGAGTGGCCGGCTGTGCATCAATTTTCTAGCCAAAGCCCAAGTTCACTTGCTGGACGCGTTTTCTCGTTCTGACTTGCGGGCGGAACGGTTTACACAGTCTGACTGGCACGATGTCCAGAACTTGGGCGGCAGAGCCCTGCCATGGTTGCCCGCCGCGCGGGCCGTGCTCTTCACCGAGATTGACCAAACGATTCCCTACAGCACGCACACCCTTTTCATCGCACGGGTTCGGGAGGTTGTGCTGCCCTTGCCCACCGCGACCGAAGACCATCCGCTCGTCTGGCTGGGCGGGCGCAGTGTTCCGCTGGCGACACTCAGGACTTGATTTCACCCGGCGGCATCACCGATGCCGCGCAAATACCTAAAGCAAAACAAGGAGACACGCTATGAAACTCGGCATGTTCGCAATGCCCTTGCACCCGCCTGGCCGCCCGATGGCCGAAACGCTTGAAGAAGACGCAGACAAGGTCGTGTACGCGGACCAACTCGGCTTTGACGAGTTTTGGGTCGGTGAACACATGTCTTGCATCACGGAACCAATCTCGGCGCCGCTTATGTTTCTCGCTTCGCTGATCCATCGAACCAAACGCATCAAGTTCGGCACTGGCGTCATTGCCCTGCCCAACCACCATCCGGCCGTCGTCGCCGCGGAGGTCGCCCAGTTCGACCATTTGAGCCGCGGGCGCCTCATGTTCGGGATCGGGCCTGGTGGACTTGCGAGCGACATGGAGCTGTTTAAGGTCCTGGATGGGGAATACCGAAACGAGCGGATGATGGAGGCGATCGACACCATCCTGCAACTGTGGCGCCAGGATCCGCCCTACGACATCCAGGGAAAGCACTGGCAGATCTCGCTTAAGGACATGGTCATCCCCGAGTTGGGCGTTGGCTATATTCCCAAGCCCTATCAGCGGCCGCACCCCGAGATCACAATGACGGCGATGTCTCCCTATTCGAGCAGCGTCAAGGTGGCCGCGCAACGAGGCTTTGGTCCGATGAGCGCCAATTTTTGCCCCGAGTATGTGGTCAAGAGCCATTGGCAGAAGTATCAGGAAGGCTGCGAACTGGCCAACCGTCCAGCGACCGGCGAAGACTGGCGCGTGTCCCGCAACATTCTCATCGCACCGACTGATGCCGAGGCCCGCGACCGGGTGATGAACCCGGAAGGTAGCAACTACTACTACTTCGACTACCTCTGGCGCGTCCTTAAATCCGCCAACTACACAGCCGTCATGAAAACGGATCCGAAGCAGCTCGATGAATCGGTGACGGTGGAGAGCTTGATCGAGAGCATGGTTATCTACGGCTCGCCGCAAACCGTGGCTGACAAACTGTTGTCCTTCCGTCAGAACGTCGGTCCATTTCATGGCTTGCTGATGGCGTCCATGGACGGGGCAGGTGCAAATCGTGCCTGGGAGTGGGAGACGATGTCGCGGTTGGCATCGGAAGTCATGCCGGCCGTGCGCAAGGCGATCGCGCGTTGAGGCCGTCGTGACTCCGGCCCGGCTGGCCGTGCCTGCCGGGCCTTCTTCTATACTCGTCCGAACAAATTCTCTTCGGAGTTTTGCCATGAGCGCCCTCGTCTCCCCTCAGACGCTGCCCTGCCCGATGGACACCGCACCATTGATCCACGACTCGTGGCAACGGTGTTATGAGCGTTACGGTCTGTCGCCTGATCGGGTGCCGCGCCCGGACGTGCTCACACAGGCAGAGCTCGATGCCGCCCGCGCACCTACCGAGAGCCTGGAAACGCTTGCACACGGCGAGCTCGGCAGGATGCTGGGCCAGCTTGGGAGCCACGTGCAATTGCTCATGCTGGCAGACGCTGGGGGGACGCTCATGTTGGTCCAATCCGACCCGACCCTGGACGACGTCTGCCGATCCGCGTTGATTCAGCCCGGAGCGATGTTTTCCGAGTCTTCACAGGGCACGAACGGCATTGGCTTGTGCATTCAGACGCGCATGCCCGTGTCCGTAGTGATGGAAGACCATTTCGCACAGCGATTATCGGGCCTGTCATGTACCGTCGCGCCGATCTTCGGTAACCGGGGCGAACTCGCCGCCGTGCTGAACGTGACCTCATTGCAGCCATCCAACCGCTTGGTGCATGAGATCGCCCGCCGTGTGGTGGAAGCGTCGGCCCGCCGGATTGAGAATCGCAGTTTCGATCTAAGGCATGCTGGCCGGGTGTTGGTGCGCCTGTCGGCGTCTGGGGATTTCTGCGACCCCGCCGGCGAAGGCCGTCTTGCCCTGGACGATGCCGGCCGCGTGCTGGATGCCACACCCTTCACCCTGGAGATGCTCGGAGCCGGTCCGCGCATCTTTGGCGAACGCCTTCCCGGCATGGCTGACCTTGATGCCCTGCTGCGGACTGTGCAGGGAGTTTCACCCCTCATCGAGCATGCCGGACGACGCCTCAGTATCCAGATTGATTACCGAGAACGCCGGCGTTCCACCTCCCCAGTTGCCACCGGCACGCCGACGGCGCCTGCTTCGGCCGGCCGAAGCGCTGCTCCAACGGTCGCCCAGATCGCAGGTGCCGATACAGACTTGCAAGAACAGATGCGCATTGCGCAGCGGTTGTATGCCCGCGGCCTGCCTATTTTGCTGCAGGGTGATAGTGGCTCTGGAAAGTCGGCGTTGGCACGCGCGCTTCACGAGGCCGGAGCGCGCCGTGCGAGCTCATTTGTGTCGATCAATTGCGCCGCAATCCCCGCCGAACTGATCGAGAGCGAATTGTTCGGCTATCGTGCCGGCGCCTTCACCGGCGCGTCAAGAACGGGTGCCCGCGGGAGAATCCTCGAGGCGGACGGTGGCACGCTTTTTCTGGATGAGATCGGCGACATGCCGCTGGCGCTGCAGAGCCGATTTCTCCAGGTGCTTTCCGACAAGGAGTTCGTCCCCGTGGGTGCGTCGCAACCGGTGCGGGTGGACTTCAACCTCATCGCGGCCAGCTTTCGTGACATTGAAAGCATGGTGCGCGACAAGACGTTCCGCGCCGATCTGCACTTCCGAATCCAGGGCGCAGCCGTACGACTGACAGCGCTGCGGTCGCGCGACGACCTCAACGCGCTGATCGATCATGCGTTCCAGGAGGCCGCGATTTCGGCTGACGTGCCCTGCCCTCGCCTGTCGGCGGTCGCACGCGCCGCGCTGCTGCGCCACGAGTGGCCCGGCAACATTCGTGAATTGCATCATGTGGCGCGCTACGCGCTGGCGCTCTGTGACGCAGATGAAGTTTCACTCGAGTGCTTGCCGCCCGCCTTGAGGCCCGGCGGAGGCAAGGCCTCCGAATCGGAATCGCGGTCAGAATTGGGCCTGGCGGGCGTGTTGGACCGGTTTGAATGGAATGTCACGCTGGCCGCCAATTGGCTGGGAATCTCGCGTTCGACTCTACATCGCCGGATGCGCGCACAAGGGATTCATCGACCAGACTGACCCACTGCGACCGTGATAATGACGCAGTCCGGCGGCACAGGGCGAGCCGGCTTTGCCTACGGCAACGCGGCATGGTGGTCAGAATCATGCCGCGATGCCCGCGAACGCAGGTAATCACACTACCGTTAACTGTGGACTGGATAATCCGTATACCCCGTTTCCGTGCCACCAAAGAACGTGGCAGGATCGGGCTCGTTCAGCGTTAGTCCCTCACGGATTCGTCGCGGCAGGTCCGGGTTGGCAAGGAAGGGGCGTCCAAACGCGATCATGTCCGCTCTTCCTTGACCCACCGCCTCGGCGGCCGATTTCGGATCGTACCCACCGGCAAGGATCAGAACACCTGACCATCGCGACCGAAGATCGCGAATGATCTGATCCCATTTTGGATCATAATTTTCGTCTTTCACGGTGCCGACAACGGCCGGCTCCACTAGATGCAAGTACGCCAGCCCAAGGGCATCGAGCTCATCGACGATGTAGCCGAACGTGTCTTGCGGCGTGTCGTCTCCCATGCCCATGAATCGCCCCATCGGCGTCAGCCGGACGGCCGGTGTAGCGCTCAGCACCCGAGCTGACGGCGGCTATACGGGCCTTAATTCGACAAGTTCGAATACTATTTCGTTAATTGGGGAAATAGATTCCCATGTTTAGAGCCCACTTCGGGCGTGACTTATCGGTGAGCAGACCTATGGAACCCAATCGGTTCGGCGACATCCTCGCCTTCGTTTCCGCGGTGAAGACCGGTAGCTTTACCGCAGCCGCCGCCTCGCTCGGGCTGACACGGTCGGCCGTTGGAAAGAGCGTCGCGAGGCTGGAGGCGCGTCTTGGCGTTCGTCTCATGCACCGCACCACACGCAAACTCAATCCAACGGACGAAGGGCTGGTCGTATTCGATCGATGGAGCCAGATTCTTGAAGACCTGGACGAGGTTGACGCAACGATGGCGCAGCGCCGCGGCAAGCCGGGGGGGATCCTGCGCTTGACCGCCCCGCTGTCGTTTGGCCAGCGCCATATCCTTCCGGTGCTGAACGCGTATGTGAAGACCTGGCCGCAGATCCAGGCAGACGTCTGGTTCACCGACCGCTATATCGACTTGATTGAAGAAGGAATAGATGTGGCGGTGCGCATCGGTGGCGTCAAAGACGATGCACGCATCCTGTCCCGTACGATCGGTGGGCAGCAGTTTGTCACCTGCGCGTCACCAGGCTACTTGGCGGATCGCGGTGTGCCTGCCACGCCAGCGGATCTGGCGCGGCACGACACGATCTTTTTCCTTAGTGGTCAGCGCCCGATGCCTTGGCGCTTTCTACATGACGGCGCGATCGAAGTATGCGATGGACCGGGTCGTATGAACATCGACAGTTCCGAGGCGCTGCGTGAGGCGGCCTTGTCGGGATTCGGACTCATCCATCTGCCGAGCTATATCACCGGAAAGGATCTGCAACGGGGTGACCTCGTTGAAGTCCTGGAAGCCTACCGGCCGCCGGCAGACCCCATACGCCTCATTTATCCCAGCAAGCGCCATCTGTCGCCTCGCACCCGCACTTTCATCGATTTGCTCGTGGATCAATGGCGTGACGGTGTGCCGTGGGAGCGGTTTGATCCATCAGCGTGAGAAAGACGACAATCCAGACTTTGGGGAAATTTATTCCCGAGTCTTGCGCTTTTAGGGTGGTTTATCAATAACAGGGATTCAATCAGACTGCATTCATCGCTCTGATTGGAGGTCCAGCCTCATGGACACCCCCGGCTTCGCTTCATTGAACACCCTTGCGGCCCCGGACCTGGCGGCGCATCTCGGGTTTCGCCGCCTTTACCGCCCAGGCCACCTGACGCTCGGCCTGATCCTTCCGCTTGAAACGCATCCAGGTCGTCCCGCGCCCACCATGGAAGGTCATGTTCAGACGGCGCAGCGCGCTGAAGCCTTGGGCTTTGGCGCGCTCTGGATGCGCGATGTGCCGTTTCATGATCGCGCCTATGGCGACGTTGCCCAGGTTTTCGAGCCGATGGTCTACATCGGTTACCTTGCCGCCGCGACAAAGCGGATAGCCCTTGGCACGACCGGCATCGTACTGCCGACGCACGAACCGATGTATCTGGCCAAGCAGGCCACGTCCCTGGACCAACTGAGCGGCGGACGCATGATGCTGGGGTTGTCCTCGGGCGATCGGCAAAGCGACTACCCCATGTTGGGCATCGACTACGACACTCGCGGAGAGCGGTATCGCGATGCCTATGGCGTATTGCGCACCCTCACCGAACAGCGCTTTCCCTCATTTCGATCGGCGCGCTTCGGAGGCTCGGCCGGCACGCTGGACTTGGTGCCGAAGCCCCTGTATGGCCGCGTGCCTGCGATCGCCGTGGGCACGGCCCAGCAGAGTTCGGCCTGGATCGCCGAACACATGGATGGCCTGCTTACCGGTGCGGTTTCACCCGAACGCATCCCTCAACTGGCGCAAGAATGGACGGAGCACGTTGCCCAGTCGAACCCGGAGCAGACATTCAAACCGTTGGGATTGGGCGGCTATCTTGACCTCAGCGCCGATCCCAACGAGCCCTTTCAACGAATCCGGGGTGGCTTTCGCGCCGGACGAAACGGCTTATCCGCATATCTCGAGCAGGCGCGCGCGGCGGGCGTCTCACACGTTGCGCTGAATCCAAAGGTCAGCCGGCAACCCTATAACGAAATCCTCGACGAACTCGCTGAATTCGTGCTCCCGCAGCACCCCTCTCACAATTGATTGGAGCGCTCAAATGAATCCCCTCTTCTCTCCTTACCAATTGGGCGCGCTGACGCTTTCCAACCGCGTGGTCATGGCTCCCATGACCCGCGCTCGAGCACTGGACACTGTGCCGCCACCCAGTATGGCCGAGTACTACGCCCAGCGCGCGAGCGCTGGACTGATCATTACTGAAAGTGCTCAGGTTTCTCCGCTGGGGCGCGGCTATTTATGCACACCCGGCATCCATACGCACGCACAGATCACAGGATGGCGCCAGGTCACCGATGCGGTCCACAGCAAGGGCGGCCGGATTTTTATCCAGCTCTGGCATGTCGGCAGGCTCTCACACCCTAGCTTGCTGCCAAACGGCCAATCGCCCGTCGCCCCAGTGGCAGTGCAGGCTGAAAACTCGCTCGTTCAAGGCTACGACGATGACGGCCAACCCGCGCAGGTTCCGGCAAGCATTCCACAATCCCTCGATATTGCGGGGATACGCCGCGTCATTGCGGATTTCAGGCAGGCCGCTCAAAACGCCATTGAGGCGGGATTCGACGGCGTCGAAATCCACGCAGGGAACGGCTTCCTATTCGAGCAGTTCATTAATGCAGGGCTGAATACACGTGAGGACCAATATGGCGGTCCCACCATCGCGAACCGGCTCAGGCTCTTGCTGGAAACGGTCGATGCCGTCTCCTCTGCGATCGGCTCCGAGCGTGTCGGCGTCCGGGTCTCTCCGTTTGCCCGCTTGGGCGATCTGAACGCCTTTAATTCCGAAAAGGCCACGTGGCTAGGCTTGGCGGGCGCGCTTTGTCAACGCCAGATCGCATACTTGCATGCCAGTCATCTAGGTTCGACTCAATTCCAACGCGATATTCGAAGAGTTTTCGGAGGCACATTCGTGCTGGCGGGGGGCTTTTCGGCGCAGACGGCCGAAGATGCACTCGTCGGTGGCGACGCTGACCTCGTGGTCTTTGGGCGACCGTTTATCGCAAATCCTGACCTGGTCGAGCGATTCCGCCAAGGCTGGCCGCTTGCCGAGGCCGGCAAGGAAGCGTTCTACGGCGGCGGCGAACGTGGATACACAGATTATCCACCCTACCGCGTCCAGCAGCAGGCGGCATAACCCATTTCTCTCAACCAACTCTATTTGTTCGAAACCACAGGACCTTGCTATGACAGCCTTATCCGTTCTCGACCTCGTGATGATCGGCGAGGGAAAAGACCTTGCCACCGCCATCGGGGAGTCCAAGCAGCTCGCGCAGCACGTGGAGCAACATGGATACACGCGGTACTGGATCGCCGAGCATCATGACATGCCCGGCATCGGCTCCGCGGCGACGTCGCTCATTATCGATCAGATCGCCGCGACAACTTCTAAAATCCGCGTGGGCTCGGGCGGCATCATGCTCCCCAACCATGCCCCCCTTGCCGTTGCGGAACAGTTTGGCACCTTGGACGTCCTCTACCCCGGCCGGATCGACCTCGGCATGGGACGCGCCCCAGGCAGCGGCGGCGCCGCCGTTCGTGCTTTGCGGCGCAGTGGCATTGAGAATGACTTCGCCGAAGACGTCACTGAAGTGATGGACTACCTGGCCAACAACGGCAGGCGACCTGCCCATGGTGTGCCCGGTGTTCACGATGTGCCCGTCTGGATTCTGGGGTCGAGCATGTTCGGCGCCCAACTCGCTGCAGCGATGGGCCTGCCTTATGCCTTCGCCTCCCACTTCGCACCCAGGATGCTCGATCAGGCCGTCGACTACTACCGAAAAAACTTTCGTCCGTCGAAGTGGCTGGCGGCGCCCTACGTGATGGTTGGCGTGAACATATTCGCCGCAGACTCGAACGAAGAGGCGGATTTTCTGGCTAGTTCCCATCGCCAATGGATGCTCAACTTGCACATGGGTCGGCTTGGGTTGCTGCCGCGCCCGGTTGAGGGTTATGTGGAGAGCCTGCCCGAGAACGAACGCCGCGTGCTTGAAGAGGTTCTCTCCATGACGGTGGCAGGCGATCAGCAAAAAGTGCGCTCGTGGATCGAGGGCGTGGTGCAGCGCACCGGTGCAGACGAACTGATGATAGACAGCCGGATCTACGACCCGGAGCAACGGTGTCGCTCCCACGAACTGGTCGCTCGGGCTATTGGCTGATTCAACGTCCCGTACTGATTTCCCCAAGCCCATGTTGACTCGCGACCTCTTCGATAGTGGCAGTTACGTCGACTTGCTTGCCGGCACGGCTGATCAACCTGCGTGGACGCCGGAGGCCATTGAACAATCGATGCGAGACACCTTATCCGGCCGAACATCGGGCGAGGCCGTTTGGCTGTTCGCCTATGGCTCGCTGATGTGGAATCCGGTCATCGACGCAG
>CALMPB010000395.1 GCA_937871985.1 uncultured Burkholderiaceae bacterium | reverse complement strand
GCCTCGGGTGCCGTGATCTCCAGGATCGAATCCATCCAGTAGCGCAGCGTCTCAGGCGAACGGTTGAGCGCCAGCTGAGCGGTGTCGCGGGTGACGGCTTCCAGATAATCCTTCGAGACTCCGGAGGACGACACGGACATCGCCTTGGGGATGACGGGCTGAAGGATCACTTCCCGGTCACGCGTAGCGGCCATGCTCACCAGAGCGAAGCACGCAATCCCAAGTGCAAGCGAAGTGATGGCCAGCATGTTGCGCTGCTTGAGCGCACGCTGGGACTGCTCGTGAGCAAATGAAATGTCCATGTCAGCCCGCCAGAACCCGAAGGTGAGAAGGAGGTGCGACCTTGAGGCCGAAGAACCCGCCTGGAAGATGCCAGTATGCGAAGTGCAATACCCAATGCATTGATCGTCCGGCCCGGAGTTTGCGATAACCAAGCCACGCTGCTATGCTAAATAGCAGCCCGATCACTATATGCTGGGAAATAATGCCCCACACAAATGGCGCGACCATTACGAGAAATTCATCGAGTGTCCAAAAGCCAATTAGCTCTGGGTCGTCGAGATGCTTCGGGATGCTGTATTGATCCACAAGGTTGCCCCATGAAAAATGGAGGAGCGCTCAAATGAGCACCCCTCCTAGGCGGATCAGATGGTGGCCGTTACCGTGGACGTAACGATGGGAATACCCGTGCCGGCGCCGACGCCCACGCCGACCGGAATGGCGACCTGGCCGAGGCTGAAACGACCCGACGCAAGACCGACGATACCACCCGCGAGCGAGAGAACCGTGATGATCTTGCCGCCCGAACCTTCGAGGAAGCCGGTGAACTGGGTCAGTGCAGTGTCGAAGGTTGCATCGGTACCGGCCAGAGCAGCTTCAACGCCCGCGACGCTGGCAACTGCTGCCACTGCGCAACCGAGCGCAACATTGCGACCAAGACCCTTGAGTCCGGTCGACACATTGAGTGCTTTCATAGGATTTCCCTTTTCATGACGAACTGCGCAAATTGCGCCGCGTCATGAAAATAACTTAATGGGAAACATTCAACCTTATTTAGCGGTTATATGCTATCTGAACGACGTTATTCCAGATTTGGGAACCTATTGTTCCCGACTTGGGGGCGTAATGTTCCCACAGTGGGTTCATTCCGTTCCCATTACGGATTCAAATTGTTCCCAACGCGGGACCGATATGTTCCCATCACTTTCCGCAGTCGTATGTTGAATATGTGGTGGCCCCGGGAATACGGTTGGTTTGCTATACGGTCTGCCGATGTTAAGTCGGTGCCATACAGTCAACTTCGAATGAGGGCCTATGCAAACCAAAGAAACTAAGATCAAGCATAGGCTCATGATCTCGGACGATGCATACCGGTCAGTTGTGAACGGTATAGCAGCTCTAAGCATCCATACACGCAAGTTTGAGAGCCCTAGCACCCTCTTTATATTTGCATTAAATAACAATATTACTCCGTCAGAAATGGAAAAAGTTCATTTCTCGACTGCCAATTTTGACGGAGACAACAAGGTACATCTTAACTTACCGAGCACTATCAAAGATCAGTTAGATAGTCTTAAGGCCAATCTGCTTTCACTCACGGGGCGTCAGTGGCTTCTCCGGGACGTTTTGGTGCTTCTGGCGTTTGCCGTCTCCCAGCGATTTTCAGGGTTGCGCTAATCCCAAACCAGGGCCTAATGTCTACCCACTAGGCATTTACCTAGTGGGTAGGGAATCAAGGCAAAATGCTATGGGATTTTGTTCAGCCATTGGTCGATCTGCCGTAGGCGCGGAAACAGCGTGCCCCAGGCAAATGGCCTATGCGGAAATCGTTGATCGAGTGATGACGGAATCGAACGTCAGCGCGCGCTGTTTGGCCAAACACGGGATCATCAGCCAGCGCGGCCGAAAATTTCTTTCGGAGCGGATTGTTGCCGGACTAATAACGAAGGCGGAATCCGACAAGATCAATGAGTATCTGAATATAGATCCAATTCGCCTCTATATGGCTATATACATTTACAATGATCCTAGCTCGTATTTCGAACAAAGCACCGAAATGGCAGCGACATATAGCCATGAAATCGGCGCGCTATTCCGCGAAAATCATGCTGCGCGCAGTGGTGACTTCGGGCCCATTGGAGGCAACCTTGTCAGAGCGCACGCACAGAAGCTCTCGAACGAACTCGCTCAGCACATGGAGTCTGTCGACAGATTCCGTGAAGTCCCATTTGGCTAACGAATTGCTATTCTAGTGGCTGCTCGTTACCACAGCGTTCCTAGGGACACAGATTCCCTAACGAATCAACACGGACAACAGGCGAGTAAAGGAGTTTTCGATGGCCGGAGATCGCCGCACAAACCACCGTCAGAAACTTCGAGATCAAGGGTTTCGGCCTTTGGAAGTCTGGCTGCCGACCGACATGATCGATCAGATCGATTCGATGAAGGACACTGGCGAAGGACGGGATGCGGTGATTGGAAAGCTCTTGGCTGCAACTTTGAACACAGCAAGAACAGCGGCGAACTCCAACCAACTGCAACTCGCGCTGTAGACAAAATAAAAGGGCCCGGTTGCCGCCGAGCCCTTTTCAAACCCACTGGTAGGGCCCGAAATCACGTCCTGCCTACCAGCGACCGAATTTCAGCGCAAGCGATTTTCCGCGCAGGAAACCTGCGCCCAGTTCATTTGCGCTGATTGTTGTCGGCGAAAGCCGACCTGGAACCACGTCTGAGGAAAGAAGGGGGATAGCACAGAGCAAAAAAAAGACCCGAGCAATGCCCGGGCCCTTGGAAGGATGTGCAGGCTCGCTGTCATAAAAACAGGCAAAGCCTAGAACTCACCAGCGATCTTACGCGCCTCCTTCACTTTTTGCAAGCTTGAACCGTGATTTTCGCGGCGATGGCGTTTGTCTGTGCCGTCTCTCGCATGTGCGGGAGCGAACGAATGAGTATTGCCAGCGATCAGCCGCAGTCTGCTGCTCGATCATCAGGGAGGTCTACACCAAACGGTGCCCGACCACTCAGTGACCTACTGCGTCCAATCGAAGCACCGTGCGAAGCCGATTGGCCGATCCTGGTTCTGGAAACTCCTTCGGAACGCGCAGCCTGGGCTTCGACCGTTTACTCGACACTTCGGTGTCAAAGCCGCCGCCCTGAGCACGGAAAAGCTATGCGCAATAGGGTGTTCAAGGTGCTCAGCATACTCGCTGAGCATGGTACAGTTACACACCCAATGCCACCCGTTCTCTGGCGCCGTCTCTTCCAACTGGCGAAGCTGTGCGCGCACGAAGCCGATTGGGCGTCAGCGACAGGTCCTTTGATGGGCGCTAGTAACGCCAAGCTGGAGCTTGAAACTTGGGATCGATCGAACGCACGTCGAACCCTGAGAGAGCTGTCTCGATGGGGTCTGATCGTGCCCTTCTGCCCGAAAGGGAATGGACACCGAAACTATAGACCAGGCGCTACCGGCCCCCAAGGATCTGGCTGGTCCCTGGCGCCATTGCTGTTGATGATAGACACGCTCGAAAGCATTGCTGTTGATGAACTGGAGCTCAAGAAGCAGCGGATCGAACTACCCAGGAAGATCCAATCCGTCATCTATGCCATTGCTGCGATCGTCAAACCATTTGCAGACGAGGCCTGCTGGGCAGCATTAGCAGTCCAAAAGTTAGACGTATTGCGCGCTGATCGCCGCAACGCATCCAAGGGCAGCATAGAACGTCTGGAGCATGTCTTGAGCAATGCCTCCGCCCTGCTTGAGGCCGTAGAGCGAGACGCCATGAAGTACCACTTGGGAGCTGATGGCGGGAAGAAAATGTCCAGTAGACCGGACACGGGCGTCCACCCTCAATACAACGATTCAAGTGAAAGTTCAGTTCGTAATGGCAACCAGGGCGAGCGTAGTGGGAATCGGCGCGTGGGACCTGAACCCAGGCGCAAGGTCTCATTGTCGGAATCCTATTTCGACGATCGAGGCGCTAACGATGCATTCGGAATCGAGCGGTCAGGCTTCCAGTGGCAGGAGGCCCCTCACCTCTTTCCATTCCATGTCGGCATGATCCAACTGGACCAAGGCCCAACTGCCGGTTCAGCCGAGATTCTCGGTAGGCTCATTGGCGTGTCACCTTTCACGGTCTCCGCCGCCGAACGACGCCTGGGAAGGGAGGCCGCGGTCGTGTGCCTACTGATGACGGGTCAGCTTCTCTCAGAGGGAGCGATCGTTAAGACAACCGAGGCATACATGCGCGGAATCGTCCGGAAGGCTGCTATGGGTGAACTTAACATCGGTCACAGCCTATTCGGCAGGCGGGAGAGCCGGAACCCTGAAGCGTGACGGGTGGTTTCTTCCAAGCAGAGGATCGTACTGATGAACCACGAAGCCGTTCTAGCTTGGACAGGATTGTATATCGCTGTTGGGTCGAGTGCTCTAATCTGTGCTTGCCTGGCGGTACTCGTGACAATCCATGAACTTCACTCAGGTGCGTGGCGCCCTGCCCTTACGAGCCGGGTTCAGATTGCTCTCGTCTTGCCCAAGGTGTGGCTTCGCTGGCAAAAAAACTATCTGCTAGGAGCGCCCGTTGTCCTCATGATCGGCCTCGGCTTTGCCCAGCACGTTGGTTTCGAAACTCTCTGGAATATCGTACGCATCCGCTAGCTGACGCGGAGCTGCAGGAAGTCAGGCAGCGATTTCCTGTGTGAGCTGCTGCTGAGCGGTCTTCCAGTGCCAAGGGAGGAGTTCGTGAAGGCGGCTCTGAGGTATGTCGGCGATCCGGGCGAGGACGT
>CALMPB010000394.1 GCA_937871985.1 uncultured Burkholderiaceae bacterium | reverse complement strand
GCTGAGGCATTTGCATTAGCCGCTTAAACTGAGCAGGTTCTGCTGGGTCATTACAAGGCCGTGCTATAGCTTGGCTGGAGGTGTCGTGATACTGGGCGGGCGGCTTCCGGCCCGCCCCATGAAGGCCAAGCCTTAGGTCCGTTAGACGCCTTCTCGGTGACAATTTTCCCTGCTGGCCCCTGACCGAGATTCGTGAACTTGGACTGACCAATGGGATCAGCCCCCCGCAACGGTCATCGGAAGGGTTTGCCCTGCAACGTCATTATGTCTCGCCATCCCTGTATATGACTGTCTTCGAAATTGAATGGGACGTTTGAAGTTGGCTGCAAGGGCGCGACGAACTCTCCGGCCAAATGACAATTGGAAGCAGGAACATTCTGGCCTGAGGGAGTTGCATACGAGTGTCTTGTCGACGAAATCCCCTGGGGACATTTAGACACCTGCTTACCCATACCGGCCCAGTACTCATTGATACAACCAAATACATTATTTATACTGTTGTCAAAAATCGCGCATCGTACGTTCGGCAAACACCCAGTTTGATGTTTGAACTTCCGCATTTCCACCGACGCGGGCCGCCGAGCGAGCTCACCGAGACGTGACTAAAGGAACGATTCGACTTTCCGATTTCGAACTATGGAGGCCTCATGGCAAAGCAGGTGTTCTTCAGCTTTCACTATAAGGATGTAGCCGAGTTACGCGCTAACGTTGTACGGAATTCATGGCGGGTAAAGCCGGACCGGCAGGCTGCAGGCTTCTTCGACGCTTCAATCTGGGAGGAAGCCAAAAAGGAAAGTGACCTCGCGCTAAAGCGGCTCATCAATGGCGAGCTCGACGGAACATCCAACACATGTGTGCTGGTCGGCAGCGAGACCTACGCCCGCCCCTGGGTGCGCTATGAAATCTTCAAGAGCTTGCTGCGTGGAAACCATCTGCTCGCGGTGCATATCAATTCCATCAAGGGCAAAGACCAACTCACGAAGCCCCTTGGTCCGAATCCGTTCGAGCACTTGGGGGTGAAATATGCCGCTGACGGCAAAGCAGGCGAATTGGTGGAGTGGACGGGGACGGTGTGGAAGCCATACACGCAGATTGAAGGCAAGGCGTTTCATGCATTGAAAGCACCTGCAGGGTATTCCGGCAAGTCTGTTCAGCTCAAGGACTTGTACAAGACCTATGACTGGATAGCTGACGACGGCTACAACAATTTTTCCAACTGGCTGGTCTGAGACTGAAATGGCCACCGTATCTAAAGAAATCTTCATCAACGACTTCGCCACCATGCTGCGCAACGGCTCTGCCGCAGTGTTCGCCGGTGCAGGTCTTTCCGTCGCTGCTGGATACGTCAATTGGAAGGGTCTACTGAAGCCTTTGGCTGACGAGTTGAGCCTTAGCCTAGACGTCGAGCACGACTTGGTTAAGGTGGCGCAATACCATGTCAACCGCCACAGCAACCGGCACGACTTAGAGCAGCGAATTCTCAACGAGTTCGCTGGCAAGCAGACCCAAGTTACGGACAGCCACCGCATCTTGGCAAGGCTACCAGTTGGCGTCTATTGGACGACCAACTATGATCGCACCATCGAGCGCGCCCTGGAGGATGCCGGCAAGGTAGCTGACGTTAAGTTTGAGCAGTCCCAGCTTCCACATACGGTGACCGGTCGGGACGCCGTCGTTTACAAGATGCATGGCGACTGCGGTTCAGCCGCCTCTGCCGTTCTAGCGAAGCAAGACTATGAGAAGTACCACCTGACAAGGGGGGATTTTCTTACCGCCTTGTCGAGTGACCTTCTCTCCAGGACGTTCCTCTTCATCGGATTCAGCTTCTCTGACCCGAACATGGACTACGTCCTGAGCCGGATGTACGCCAAGCACGACACAAGCCAGAAAAAGCACTACTGCCTACTGGCTAGAGAGACAGAAATAGAAGGCGAGTCGCCGGAAGCTTTCGCCTACAGGAAGGCAAAGCAGGAGTTCTTCATCCGGGACCTGCAACGGTACAACATCCGAGTCGTGATGCTTGACAGTTACGACGACGTGCCGAACGTTCTGAAAGCAATCGAATGGAAGTTCAAAAGCCGCAACGTGTTCGTTTCAGGTGCAGCCCACGAATACGGAATTTTTCCCGAGCCAGAAGCCCTCGACTTTGTGCACAAACTGGGCAGCGGTTTGATCGCCAAGGACAACCGCATGGTTACCGGCCTGGGGCTTGGTATCGGCAGCACTCTGCTTGACGGTGCACTCCAGCACATATATCGCGTTCAAAAGCGAGTACTACGCGACCAAGTCGTCATAAGACCCTTTCCCCAAGGGGTGGCTGCCGAACAAATTTGGCCTGTATATCGGAGTGATATGTTGGACTTCGCTGGCATCGCCATCTTCATGTTCGGCAACAAGCTGAACAAAGAAAATAATCAAGTGGTCCTATCGGACGGCGTCATCAAGGAATTCGAGATTGCGGTAGGCAAGGGCATCAAGGTGTTGCCACTCGGATTCACTGGCTACGCGGCAAAGCAGATCTATGACCGCGTTGCCGCCAGTTTCCACACCTTCTATCCAACGGCGACAAGCAAATTCTGCCAACTCTTCGCTGACTTGGGCAATGACTCCAAGCCGCTTGACGACCAGCGTCGGACGTTCTTCGATGCTCTGGCAGAACTAGAAAATATGTAAGGCGGGCTCTGTGGCTAGGTACTACACAAAAGTGGAGGCTCGCAGCTTCGCTGCGACAAAAATTCAGAAATCGTTCACTCAGGACAGCCGCCGAATTCTGCGAGAGGAGGTTCGAGCAGCGACCAACCAAGACAAGTTCGACATTTTTTTATCTCACGCATCCAAAGATGGGGACCTCATCCTCGGAGTCAAAAGCCTGCTCGAGAGCTTCGGTTTCAAGGTCTACGTCGATTGGGTCGATGACCCACAATTGGACCGTTCAAAGGTGAATAATGAAACTGCGGACATGCTTCGACGACGAATGCGCCAGTCGAGGTCACTAGTCTGGGCAGCGACGGAGGCAGCGAGCGATTCTAAATGGATGCCATGGGAACTTGGCTACTTTGACGGTTTCCGGCCTGACCAAGTGGCAATTTTCCCCCTGGTCGACCACGCGTCTGAAACCTTCAAGGGACAGGAATACATTGGCCTGTACCCGGTTATTCGGAAGGACGTCTACTCCGACGGCGATCCCGATGTATTTGTCGAAGCACCGGGAACGAAGTGGACGACGATAAAGGCCTTTGGGAGCGGTTCTCCTATCTGGAGAAAGTACGGGAGTTAACGATGCCCGAGACAAGGGAGGGGGCGCCTCGTGTTGGTTTCACGCTGATGACATGGAGATTTCCACGATTGGCATAGGGGCCGCAGCTTGGCTCGCGACGCCGCAGTCGTTTTTGTAGGGGCATTTTTTGGCAGCACGGTCGGGCCACACCAGGACGATGCTGGAACTGCAGCACTGCCAGCGATCTGACTCGCTCGAGTCCGAATAATTTGGAGCGCGCCAAGTAGTGGAAGCCTAAATCTTAGACTTCGACGAAAACAGTATTGCAGCATCACGCCGCCGAAAGCTCTCAATTGAAGATTGCAATCGGAACCAAGTTGAATGAAAGACAGCGACGAGGGATTTGGATATCGTTTTAATATTTTCGAGGAAAGCGCAGGCCAGGGTACGTAGCCTGCGAATAAATACATGAGCGCCGATCTATTTATCTCTTACGCCTGGACATCAACAGCCCATCGAGAATGGGTTCGATTGCTCGCAAGTCAACTCCATTTAATCGGCTACGTTGTAAAAATCGATGAGGCGGTGGACTACGGATCAAGCCTGCACGGCTTTATGCGAGAGGTTACCGAGGCCACTCATGTTCTTTTAATTGTTGACGAGAATTATGTCGACCGAGCCAATAACAAACCAAATTCTGGCGTCGGCATTGAGACAAAATGGATAAGCCGCGTTTTTACGGAGAAGCCAGTCACATGGCTGTCCGTGATCTTCGTTCGAAACTCTGAGCGCATGCTACCTAACTGGCTTCACGACCATAGTCCGAAGGGTTTTAACTTTAACGCTGCCGCCGAAAAGAACGAGTTTCCTGGGGCGTTTCAGCTCGACGAAATCTGGCGATGGATTGAGGGACTGCCAGCTGATAGAACTCACGCCGTCCCGTTGGCGTCGGTTCGGAAACGCGCTGCACGCCTTGAACGTGTTGATGCTCTTCGCGACCCTGGTCTTTACAAAAATCCAGCTCTCAGCGGGAAAGTAACATTTAGATATAACAATCACGCTCACTATACAATTGGCCACGGGGAATTCGAATTCCAAATAAAATTCAGCGGACGCTCCAACGACAGTGTGTACGTTTACGTAGGGGGCGCGCTCAAAGCAATTGGTCTGCTTGTACGTCCGAACTTTGACCAGCTCACTGCTGAATCTGTTGAGTCTTACATAACACCTGGTCGCACAATCGAGCCAGTTGTGGGGCAAGGCGCAGTTCTACTAAATCACCATGGAGCCCTGTGTGTCATCGCGATCGATGAGGTGCAGCGCGAAGTCAACGCTAAAGAGTATGTTCCAGAGCATGTGACATTCACATATGAAATTCTGGTGAGGGATTAGTCACTGTTCAAAAAATAGTATCCTCAACACCGTCATCAGCGGCCCAATGAGATCTTCGCAGTCTCTTGACTCTCATGCACGTCAGCTATAGGGTCTGGAGCCGACCGTGGCGAATGGGGCTCGAGCCAAGAGCGACCATCGTTTGCCAGTCGAATCCGGGCCTGCATAGCCAATACCGGACCACGTCCGTCCTGTGCCGGTCAGGCGCCTCGGGTCGTCAGCGACACGCGAAAGGCCCCAATCCGGGGGAAAAGGCGGGGCCCTTGAAGCTGACACTCGAAATGGGATCAAGAGGCGCCGAAATCCGGCTCGCGGCCGCGCCAGTGCTCGAATACCGCATACTCCCGCCCCCTAAACTTGATGACGCAATTCTCAAATAGGATTAAGCGGCCTTGTGCCCAGTCACTTACGTCATAAGCATCACAGACAGGAATGGGGGCTGTTCAGCGTCGTCCGCGCTGCGGCGTTTCGCCGCTGTACCGTAGCTAATTGAGGGATCGAACTGTACGTCGCATACCCAGGCACATATCGGCTTTTAGTAGCTGCGACCGGCCAATTCACTTATTAAGCTTAGGCATCACGCACGCACGTGTGCCATCGTAAGCTCCCCCTCTGTGTAGACATCCGCCGGTAGAATTTCGGGGCCTCCACGA
>CALMPB010000393.1 GCA_937871985.1 uncultured Burkholderiaceae bacterium | reverse complement strand
AAATGCTCGAACGGTTCTCACATGAAAATTAAACGCTTGGTTCCCAATATCGAAACCCAGGATGTCAGGCTGGCCAAGGCCTTCTACCAAGATGTGCTTGGCCTGGAGTTGCTGATGGACCTCCAATGGATCCAGACCTTCGGCTCAAATACGCAGACAGCCACTCAGATCAGCTTCGCCTCGGAAGGAGGCTCGGGTACGCCGGTGCCTGATCTTTCGGTGGAGGTCGATGACCTGGACGACGCGCTGGAGCGCATGAAGACGGCCGGGATTCCAATTGAATACGGCCCCGTCGACGAACCGTGGGGAGTGCGCCGGTTTTATGTTCGCGACCCCTTCGGCCGCCTGATCAATATCCTTGCGCATCGATAAGGATGCCGCCGCATTATTTCGGTATGAAGGAAGGGCTGGGGGCAGCCATTTAGGCTTTGCTCCGCGCCGATTTACCGCGGCTTTTACGCGGCTTGGGTTCCACACCTATGCGCGGATCGCGAGCCAGCACGAGCGCCGTCAGCGTTTCGGCAAGCTCTTCGAAGTCCGGATCGTCTTGCGGCACGTACAGCCACTTTCCCAGAACCGGGTGCGGCTGCAAGGCGGGCATTTCATCGACAAGCGCGGCATGGCGCTCGCGCGATGTGCACACCAGCAGACCGCTCCAGGGCTCGCCGCGGTCCGCCGCAACCAGGCACAGCAGGCCGTCGAGGTAAGCGGCATCGCACCCGAACATCCGCGTGCGGATGTAGCTGGGGTCGTGCTCGAACGCATCGAAGATCCAGACAAGCGAGTTCGAGCTACGGCTGGCGTTGCGAACACCCGTGGTGACTTCGAAGTCGGATTTTGTTCTGGTCATGGCTATCCAAAGACAAACAAGCTATATCGCGCCGGCTTTCACGGCGTCTTCGAGCAAAGCCGCGAGTTGACGGGTGGCGGGGCCGGCCTGGCCGGGGCAGGCGTATGTCAAATATAACGGAGCCCGGCGCACTTGTCCTTGCTCCAGCGGCAAGGGCCACAAGCTGCCCTGCTCCAGGCGCTTCTGCAATAAGTGCCTGGGGAGCCAGGCAAAGCCCAGCCCGGCGTCCACCATGGACAGCGAGGTTTCCATGCTGGTGACCGTCCAGCGCTGGGTGGATCCCAGCCAGCCGACGTCGCGTGGATGCGCCGTGCCGGAATCGCGGATCACGATCTGCATGTGGCGGCGCAAGTCGTCGGAAGTCAGCTCCCGATCCAGCCTGTGCAGCGGGTGCGCGGGGTTCGCCACCGCTACGAACTCCACGTCCAGCAGCAGATTGCTTAAATAGCCGGAGGGAACATGGGTGCCGATGACGATGTCGGCGCTTTGATTGAACAGGGCTTCGTCGGCGCCCGACAGCACCACCTCGGTAAGCTGGATGCGGGTACCCTCGGCCACGCGCGTGAATTGCGCCAGGGCTTCCAGCAGCAAGGCAGTGGGAAACGCCACGTCCACCACCAGGCGCACTTCGGCCTCGCGGCCGCGGCCCAGGCTTTGCGCCAATTGCTCCAGACGCTGCGCGTCGTCCAGCATGCCGATGGCGTTCTTCAGCAGCACCGCGCCGTTTTCGGTAAGCCGGGCCTTGCGGCCTTCAATAGTGAGCAGTTCGACCCCGGCCTGCTCCTGCAGGCGCGCCACGGCGTAACTGACCGACGACTGACTGCGATGCAACGCCTCGGCCGCCTGGGCGTAGCCGCCGTATTCCACGATAGCCTGCAGTACACGCCATTGCTCCAGTGTGGTTTTGGGGATCCGCATAAAAAGTCCAGGAAGAAACGGCGGGAAACGTAATCCTTAGCCCTCAATCAACAAAACATCTAAAAACCAGATTGATTTAATCAAATAATAGCGATTTTTTATCTAATTTATAAGAAATAGAATAACTACATCGAGATTCAACTACCTTCAACCGGAGATTCATATGCTCGCACTACGCAAAGCTGCCGATCGCGGCCATGCCCAGCATGGCTGGTTGAACAGCCACCACACGTTTTCATTCGCCGAGTACTTCGACCCCAAGGAAATGGGCTGGAGCGCCTTGCGCGTCATCAACGACGACACGGTGCAGCCGGCCGAAGGCTTCGGCGCGCACGGCCACCGCGACATGGAAATCATCAGCTACGTGCTGGAAGGCGCTTTGGCGCACAAGGACTCCATGGGCTCGGGCTCGGTCATCCGCCCGGGCGACGTGCAGGTCATGAGCGCCGGCACGGGCGTGCGCCATAGCGAATTCAACCATTCGCGCGACGAGCTGGTGCACTTTCTGCAAATCTGGATCGTGCCGAAGTTCACCGGCGTAAAGCCCAACTACCAGGAAAAGTTCTTCGACGACGCCGACAAACGCGGCAAGCTGAAGCTGATCGTGTCGCAGGACGGCCGCGACGGTTCTCTGACCATCGTGCAGGACGCGTCGGTCTATGCGGCGCTGCTGGACGGCGACGAACGCATCGACTACACGCCGGCGGCGGGCCGCAACGCTTATGTGCACGTGGCGCGCGGCGAGCTGACCCTCAATGGGCAATCGCTGTCCGCCGGCGACGGCGTGAAGATCAGCGAAGAAACCGCCCTGGCGTTCTCCAACGGCCGCAATGCGGAAATTCTGCTGTTCGACCTGCCTTGACCGGCAAACCGGCCGGCCGCGGCGTTGTCCTACCCTGCAGGGCATTGGGCGACGCCGCGGCCGGCGCCCGCACCAACGCGATCTCCTTGATACACCTTGACAGACCTTAACTGCTTCACTGTTCAAGCCCACACATTACATTTATAGGAAACACCATGTCCAAAGTCCTCGTTTTGTATTACTCCACTTACGGCCACATCGAAACCATGGCCAATGCCGTGGCGGAAGGCGCCCGCTCGGTGGCCGGCACCGAAGTCGTGATCAAGCGCGTTCCCGAACTCGTGCCCGAAGACGTCGCCAAAGCGGGCCACTACAAGCTCGACCAGGCCGCGCCGGTGGCGACGCCCGCCGAACTGGCCGACTACGACGCCATCATCTTCGGCACACCGACCCGCTTCGGCAATATGGCTGCGCAAATGAAGAACTTCCTGGATCAGACGGGCGGCCTGTGGGCGGCCGGCAAGCTGGTCGGCAAGGTCGGCAGCGTATTCACGTCGACCGCCACCCAGCACGGCGGCCAGGAAAGCACGATTCTGTCGTTCCACACCGTGCTGCTGCACCACGGCATGGCGGTGGTCGGCCTGCCCTATTCCTTCCAGGGCCAAACCATCAACACCGAAATCACCGGCGGCAGCCCCTACGGCGCCAGCACCATCGCCAATGGCGACGGTTCGCGCCAGCCCTCCGCCAACGAGCTGGACGGCGCACGCTACCAGGGCCGCCACGTGGCTGAAATCACCGCCGCCCTGGTCAAGGGCCGAGCACTCAACGCGGCGTAACAGCGCAAAGGCTCCAAAGCGGCCAACCATCGGCACTACACAATAATGCCCCTCGAAGCGGCATCCGGACACAATCCGGATGCCGCTTTTTTTGGCAAAAGACGCCGCATTCGGCTTGCGCCTATACTCTATGGACAACGCCATGTCCTTTTTCATCGACATTGCGCGCCGCCATGCAACCGCGCCCCGCGTCCCGACCATATGAAACAATTTGCGAGACAACTTGCGAACAAGCCGCTATTTCTGGCCGTCATCCTGTCCGTGCCGCTGTGGATCGTATTCGGCAACTATCTGGTCGGCGCCATGGCGGCGCTGCTGGCCGCGTTCTTCATCGCCATGTGCCACAGCCTTTACCTGCTGAACAAGCGCGGCAAGGACAATGCCGCGAACAGCGCATCCACCCAGGACGAAGGGCGGCGCTGATACACTACCTTCCGGCACCAACCAAGACCCCAGTACATGTCTTCTTCTACCACCATTCCTCCCGGACTCCCGGCCCTGGATCCCGAATCGGCCGCCCATGCGCAGGCCGTCGAACGCTATTTGATCCAGCAAATCGAGCAGGCCCCGTGGGGGTTCATGCCGTTCGAGCAATGGATGAACCTGGCCCTTTATGCGCCTGGCCTGGGCTATTATGCGGCGGGCAGCGCGAAGTTCGGCGGCAATTCCCGCCACAGCGCCACCCGGCAAGAAACCTGTGGCGATGAGTCCGGTGCGGCGACTTCCGGCGCGAACGCCGCGCCATCGAATGCCTTCGCAAACCGCGCCAGGCCGACACCTCAATTACCCGCCGGCGACTTCACCACCGCGCCGGAACTCGGCCCCGTATTCGGTCAGGCCCTGGCGGGCCAGGTGGCGCAAATCCTCGAAGCCAGCGGCTCGGTCAATGTGCTTGAGTTCGGCGCCGGGTCGGGCGCCCTGGCCGCATCCATCATTCCCGCCCTGCGCAAGCTGGGCATCGAGCCCGCCTACCAGATACTGGAAGTCTCGGCCGACTTGAGCGCGCGCCAGCAGCAGCGCCTGGCCGGATTCGGCCAGGCCGTAAGCTGGCTGGACAGCCTGCCGGAACGTTTTTCGGGTTGCGTGCTGGCCAACGAAGTGCTGGACGCTATGCCGGTCACGCTGTTCCGTTGGGGCGACGCCGGCCAGGTGCTGGAACTGGGCGTAACGCTTGGCCACAGCCACGCCGGCGAAGACGACATCAGCTTCCGGCACCGCCGCGCCGGCGGCGTCGAGGCCAGCCTGGGCCAGGCGCACCTGGAAAGCGAAGATGCAGCCGGCAACGGCGCGCCGTTCCTGCTGGCCGAGCGCCCAGCCCCGGCCGAACTGGCCGAAGCCGTGGCCCGGCGCATGCCTCCCCTGCCCGAATACCAGTCCGAAATCAATCTGCAGGCCGAAGCCTGGGTGCGGCAAATGGGCTCCTGGCTGGAAAAAGGCGCTGCGCTGCTGATCGACTACGGGTTTCCCCAGCACGAGTATTACCATCCGCAGCGAGCCTCGGGCACGCTGATGTGCCATTTCCGCCATCATGCTCACCCGCAGCCTCTCATCTACCCGGGGCTGCAGGACATCACCGCGCACGTCGACTTCACCGCCATGGCCGATGCCGCGCTGGAAGGCGGGCTGGATGTGCTGGGCTATACCTCGCAAGCGCGCTTTCTGCTCAATACCGGCCTGCCCAACCTGCTGGCCGGCCTCGACCCCGACGACACCATCCGCTACGGCCAGGCGGTTTCCGCCGTGCAAAAACTGGTGTCGGAAGCGGAAATGGGCGAGCTGTTCAAAGTCCTGGCCGTGGGAAAAAACATACCCGCGCCGCTGCTGGGCTTTGCCGGCGGCGACCGCCGCAACCGGCTCTAATGGAGAATCGATGAACGAACGCAAGGCTATCGACGGCAAGGCATTTGGGCTCATGGCCCTCCTGTGCATGATCTGGGGCTTTCAGCAAATCGCCATCAAGGCCGTCGCCTACGACATCGCCCCCGTCCTGCAGATTTCCTTGCGCTCGGGCATCGCCGCCGTCCTGGTCGCACTGCTCATGGTCTGGCGCCGCGAACCACTGGCGCTGAAAGACGGCACCTGGGCGCCGGGCTTGCTCATCGGCGCGCTGTTCACACTGGAATTCCTGTTCCTGGGCGAAGGCATGCGCTACACGACCGCCTCGCACATGGCGGTTTTTCTTTACACCGCGCCCTTCTTCGCCGCCATCGGCCTGCACTGGCGGCTGCCCGAGGAAAAGCTCTCGGCCGCGCAATGGGTCGGCATCGGCATTGCCTTCGTCGGCATCATCGTGGCCTTCTTCGGGCCGGATGCGCATGCCGCCACCAAGGACGCGCCGAATATTCTGCTGGGCGATTTCCTGGGATTGCTGGCCGGCGCCTCCTGGGGCTCGACCACCGTCGTCATCCGCTGCACGCGCCTGTCGAACACCTCGGTCACCAAGACCCTGCTGTACCAGTTGCTCGCCGCCTTCGTCCTGCTGCTGATCGCCGCCGTGGCGCTTGGGCAAACCGCCATCCACTCCACGCCCCTGGCCTGGGGCAGCGTGCTGTTCCAGGCAATCATCGTCTCGTTCTTCACCTTTCTGGCCTGGTTCTGGCTGCTGCACAAATACCTGGCGTCGCGGCTGGGCGTTTTTTCCTTCATGACACCGTTGTTCGGCATCGTCTTCGGTGTCTGGCTGCTGAACGAGCCGCTGGATCCCAGCTTCCTGATCGGCGCGGGATGCGTGGCGGTGGGCATCGTACTGGTCAGCGGGCACGACTGGCTGCGCCGGATGGTGCGCGACGCCGCGAAAGCGTAGGGCGTTATTTTGGGTTGAGCGCCGAGAATATCGGCCCCGAAACGGGCCCGGCCTCGGGCAGCGGCATGAACGCGATTTTCCTGGCTTCCTGCTTGGACAAGCCGATTCCGTGCAGCACCACGTACATCATTTCTTCCACATGGTTCTCGATGCTGGGCTCGGTGAGTATGGTTTCGATGCCGAAAAAAATCGAGCCGAGAATAATGTCCCGAACCACCACCGCATTCGGCACGGAAAACCGCTGGCTGGTCACGCCGGTCTGTATATCCCGCGTCAGGTAGGTGTCGAGCAGCTTGCCCCGCACCGCGTGCCGCGAGCCGATGCGGGCCAGGAACGTGCCCCATAACGGATAACGGCATGCCATGCCGACATAAAGCCGGGTGCCCGTGCATATCCGGGTGGCGGGATCTTCGAACTTGAGAACCTCGGCGTCCACCACGGCCAGCACTTCGTCGCTCATGGCCCCGGTCAGTGCGGCCAGCAGCTCGCTGGTGGTGCTGAAGTAATTGTAGAAAGTGCCCCGCGCGACCCCCGCGGCGGCGATGAAATCTTCGATGACGGGCAGGTCGGGACCTTTTTCAGCGAAAACCGCCAAAGCGCTTTTCATGAGCAGCGCGCGGGTTTTTTCCCGCCGCGCCTGGCCGACTCGTGTCCGGTGATCTTCTTGTTTCACGTCCAATTCACTTCAAAATGGCATAAACATGGATTGTACTGCGTCGAAATTCCGCAAACCTCGCGGCAAACCTTCCTGCGCGCCGGCGCCCGACGCAGCGCCCCACTCAACGGATCCACACGCTTGAGTCCGGACGGATGCGCCATTCAGCCCAGGCACGAACCGTGAACATGGCGCCACAGTCCCGTTTCAGGCAATTCAGTGTATTGCCCATTTTTCTCTTCAATAATCCGGGTTTACTCTAATACTGACATTATTGTCATTATGCGTAGAATATCAAAATGACATTCCCGTCAAGACAAATGCCGGCAGCATGAAAACACGGCGGCCTCCCCCGAACCCGTACGCCGCCACGACGGCAAAGCACGCAGCCATCGACACCGCCCAGGTAAACACAGGATTTCAGGAGCACACAATGAGCAACGCGAACGACACTATCTACGACGTCATCCAGGTGGGCTACGGGCCCGTCAGCCAGGTTCTGGCCATGACCCTGGCCCGGCAAGGGCACACCGTCTCGGTATTCGAGCTGTGGCCCGAACGCTTCCCGCTGCCCCGCGCCGTGTGCATCGACCACGAGATGTACCGCATGCTTTCAGCCATCGGCCTGCGCGACCAGTTGCCCACCATCAGCCATCCCGCGCCGGCCTACCGCTGGTTCAACGCCGACTGGAAGGAACTGCTGCACATCGACTGGTCGGCCGAATCGATTTCCGGCGGCTCGGAAGTCAACTTCATCCATCAGCCCACCCTGGAAGAAATGTTCGACGCCACCGTCAACAGCTACCGGCAAGTCGAGCTGAACCTGGGTTGGGAAGTCACCGACATACGGCAAACCCCCGACTACGCCGAAGTCGTGGCGCGCGAAACGGCAACCGGCAAAACGCGCACGGCCCGCGCCAAATACGTCATCGGCGTCGACGGCGCCAACAGCCCGGTGCGCCGCTCCCTGGGCATCGAGCAGGAAGACCTGGGCTTCGAAGCCGACTGGCTGGTCATCGATATTCTCCCCAACGAAGGCGTGGAACTGGACATCCCCCCCGCCGCCCAATACTGCAATCCGGCGCGTCCGACCACCATCGTTCCCGCCGGCATCCGCGACGGCCGATACTACCGGCGCTGGGAATTCATGCGGCTGCCCAACGAGTCGCGCGAAGAACTCGAGCGCGAGGAAACGGCCTGGAAACTGCTGGAGCCTTGGGTCAAACCCGGCCAGGCCGTCATACAGCGCGCCAAGGTGTACAACTTCCGCTCACTGATCGCCCGAACCTGGCGCGACAAACGCATCATGCTGGCCGGCGACGCGGCGCACGTCATGCCGCCCTTCATGGGGCAAGGCATGTGCGCCGGCCTGCGCGACGACTGGAACCTCGCCTGGAAGCTGAACCTGATTCTGCGCGGCAAGGCGGACGAAAGCCTGCTGGACACCTACCAGACGGAGCGCCGGCCGCACGCCAGGGATGTCATCGAGCTTTCCATGTACCTGGGCAAAGTCATCTGCATTCCCGACCCGGCCGTGGCCGCCGAGCGCGATGCCGCCTTCCTTGGCGGCACGGCCACGCCGCCCCCGCCCTTCCCCTCTTTGGTCGACGGCATCCTGCATCGCGCCGCGGACGGCGGCGTCAAGGCGCCGGCCGGCCTGCTGAGCCCGCACGGAACCATCGCCCATCACGGTCAAAAGGGCCGCTTCGACGACTTGGTGAGCCTTGGCTTCGTGCTGGTGCTGCGCGGCGCGCAGGATAGGGCCGCCTTGTCGGCCGAGAACCTGGGCTTCCTGGAAAAGCTGGGCGCCAAGGTCGTGCACCTGGCGCCGGACGACGCCGATGCCGGCGGATTCGTCGACCTCGACGGCAAATACGCCGCCTATATGGACGCACACGGAATCCGCGCCATGCTGGTGCGCCCCGACTTCTACCTTTACGGCGGCGCCGCCAGCGCGGCGGACATTCCGGAGCTCGTCGACAGCCTGGCCGCCGACCTGAAGCGGCACGGCATCCTGGCAACCGCGGAGGCGGCTTGAGCACGGCATCCGAACGGCCAAGGCGCGGCCGGTGAAGCAAGCACTGCACCACAACCCCCAACCAACACAAGAACCATCAGCGGCACCACATCAGGAGACAAGCATGACACACCATGACAGCAAGCATCTGAATCAAAAACGGCGCTCGTTCATCAAGGCCTCCGCCTTCGGCGGGGCGCTGGGCCTGGCGGGCATCAGCCCGCTGGCGCTCGCCAAGACCGGCCGCGCCATCAAGCTCGGCTACGTCACGCCGCAGACCGGCCAATTGGCGGGATTCGGCGAAGTCGACCGGTTCATTCTTGCCGGCATCCAGGAGCTGCTCAAGGCCGGGGTGACCGTCAACGGCACGGCCCACCCCATCGAGGTCATCGTCAAGGACAGCCAGTCCAGCCCCAATCGCGCCTCCGAGGTCGCCGCCGAGCTCATCCTGAAAGACAAGATCGACTTGATGATCGTAGGCTCCACGCCCGAAAACGCCAACCCCGTTTCGGATCAGTGCGAGCTGAACGAGATTCCCTGCATTTCCACGACCACACCCTGGCAGCCCTGGTTCTTTACCCGCGGCGGCAAGCCGGAACAAGGCTTCGACTGGACCTACCACTACTTCTGGGGCCTGGAAGACATTATTGCGGTCTTCTCCAATATGTGGAAGAGCCTCGACACCAACAAGGTCGTGGGCCTGCTGTGCGCCAACGACGGCGACGGCAATGCCTGGGCCGACCCCAAGCTGGGCATCGCGCCGCCGCTGACGAAAATGGGCTACACCGTCCTGGACGCGGGCCGCTTCCAGAACGGCCAGACCGACTTCACCGCGCTGTTGTCCGAATATAAAAAGGCCAACGTCGAGATCATCGCCGGGGTGCAGACCCCGCCCGACTTCAAGAACTTCTGGACGCAGGCCAAGCAGCAAGGCTTCAACCCCAAGGCCGTGACCATCGGCAAGGCGCTGGCCTTTCCCTCGGCGGTCGAAGCCCTGGGCGACCAAGGCGAAGGCCTGACGCAGGAATGCTGGTGGAGCCCGAACCGCCCGTACAAGTCCTCGCTGAACGGCCAGAGCGCCCAGCAACTGGCCGACGCCTACGAAGCAGCCACCAAGCGGCAATGGAGCCAGCCGCTGGGCTATGCGCACTCGCTGTTCGAGGTCGCCATCGACGTCCTGAAGCGCGCCAAGGACATCGATTCGCCCGAAGCCATACGCGACGCCATTCCCCAGACCAAGCTCGACACCATCATCGGCCATGTGCAATGGGGCAACGGGCCGGTCAAGAACGTCGCCAAGACGCCGCTGGTGGGCGGCCAATGGGTCAAGGGCAAAGATCACCCCTACGATCTGCTCGTCGTCAACAACGAGACGGCGCCGGAGATTCCCGTGCAGGCCAAGATCAAGCCGCTGGCCTGATGCGCGGTTTGGCTGAAAACACACGAACGAACCCGCCAAACGGCACGGCAAGAACATCCGCCCCGCGGCGATGCGGGGCGGATGCAAGGACACAACCATGACCACTCTTCTTCGCGTCGAGAACGTATCGAAATCGTTCGGCTCGTTCAAGGTGACGGACGACCTCAGCTTTCAGCTCGAACAGGGCGAAGCGCTTGGCATCCTGGGGCCCAACGGCGCCGGCAAGACCACCATGTTCAACCTCGTCAGCGGCGATCTCAGGGCCGACACCGGCCGCATCGTCCTTGAAGACAGCGACATCACCCGGCTGCCCGCCCATCGCCGGTGCCGGCTGGGAATCGGGCGCTCCTACCAGATCGCCCAGCCTTTCGGCGGCATGACGGTGTTCGAGAACCTGCTGGTGGCCGCCACCTTCGGCGCGGGCGGCGCGGGGCAGAAAGCCAATGACCTGTGCATGGAGATACTGGCCCGCACAGGCCTGCTCGATAAAGTGAACCGCCTTGCCGGCGCCTTGACGCTGCTCGACCGCAAAAGGCTGGAGCTGGCGCGCGCCCTGGCCACGCAGCCGAAAATCCTGCTGCTGGACGAGATCGCCGGCGGCCTGACCGAGCAGGAAGCCCTGCAATTGATCGACATGGTCAACGACATCCGCAAACAAGGGGTTTCCATCATCTGGATCGAACACGTCGTGCATGCGCTCATGGCCGTCGCCACGCGCCTGCTGGTGATCAATTTCGGACAAAAGCTGGCCGAAGGCGATCCGCAAACAGTCATGAACAGCCCCGAGGTCAAGCGCGTCTACATGGGCATGGAGGTGCAGGCATGATTACCGTCCAGAACCTCGAAGCCTTCTACGGCGACTTCCAGGCCTTGTTCGGCATCGATTTCTCCATGCGGGAGGGCGAGTCGGTCGCCATCATCGGCGCCAACGGCGCGGGCAAGTCCACGTTCCTGAAATCCATCTGCGGCCAGATCAAGGTGGAGCCTCAGACCATTTCGTTCGCCGGCCGGCCCATCGGCGGCGTCCACCCCAGCGACATCGTCGCCATGGGAATCGCCATGGTGCCCGAAGGCCGCCGCCTGTTCCCCAGCCTGTCCGTCGAAGAAAACCTGCTCGTGGGCAAAATGTCGGGACGTTCGGGGGCATGGAATCTGCAACGCGTGTACGGGCTGTTTCCCACCCTTGTGGAAAAGCGCAAGAACCCGGCGCTGACGCTCTCGGGCGGCCAACAGCAAATGGTGGCCATCGGCCGCGCCCTGATGTCCAACCCCAAGCTGCTGATCTGCGACGAAATATCCCTGGGACTGGCGCCGGTGGTGGTCAAGGACATCTACGAAGCCCTGCCCAAGATCACCGGCGACGGCACGTCGGCATTGATCGTCGAGCAGGACATCGACATGGCCAAGCGCATGACCGACCGTCTGTACTGCTTCATGCACGGCAAAGTGGCCCTGACAGGAAAGTCGGCCGAGCTCAGCAAGAAACAAATTTCGGATGCCTATTTCGGCATCTAGCGGGCTGGCCGGCCACGCGGCCCGCCAGCGCAGCGACACGAGGAGACACATATGTTCGAATGGGTAAACGCCATCGTGCAGGGCGCCTTGACCGGAGGCGTCTATGCGCTGTTCGCCATCGGCCTGTCCCTGGCCTACGGCGTCATGAAACTGGTCAACATCGCGCACGGCGACTTCATCGCCCTGGCTGCCTACATCGCCCTGGTCATCATTTCGGCCAGCGGCCTGAACCCGTTCGCGGCGCTGCCCATCGTCGTCGTGATCATGTTCGGGCTGGGCTACGTGCTGCAGCGCGCGGTCCTGAACAAGGCGCTCGGCCAGGACATCCTGCCGCCCCTGCTCATCACCTTCGGCATGTCCATCATCATCCAGAACGGCTTGCTGGAAATCTTCTCGGCCGATGCAAAAGTACTGCCGATAGGCAGCTTGTCGACCGCCAGCTTCACGGTGTTCGGCCCGATCAGCCTCGGCGTGTTTCCCGTCATCACGCTGGCGGCCGCCCTGGCCATCACCGCCGGCCTGTCGCGGCTGTTCAAGAGCACGGCCCTGGGCATCACCCTGCGCGCCACGTCGGACGACCGGGACACCGCCCAGCTCATGGGCATCAAGGATCTGCACGTCTACGGCCTGGCCATGGGCATCGCCTTCGCCGTCATGGCCGTGGGCGGGGTGTTCATGGGCATGAAGAACTCCGTCACCCCCGGCGCCGGCCCCACCTTCCTCATCTACGCCTTCGAAGCGGTGGTCATCGGCGGCCTGGGATCGCTGTGGGGAACGTTCGCGGGCGCCCTGCTGCTTGGCGTGGCGCAGGGCCTGGGCTTCATGATAGGCCCGGCCTGGGGGCTGATGACCGGCCACATCGTCTTCCTGGCCGTCTTGCTGTTCAAGCCCAGCGGGCTGTTTTCAAGGACATAACACTATGCACCCACCCATTCGCTATACGGTTCAGCGCAAGACCCGGGCCAGCCAGGCGGGCATAGTCGTCGCCGTGCTCTGCATTGCCTTGCTGGTGTCCCTGCCTTTCTGGGCCCAGCCCAGCCTCATGCGGCTTCTGGTCGAAGCCATGTGCTACCTGGTGCTGGCGCAAATGTGGAATCTGCTGGCCGGCTACGGCGGCCTGATCTCCATCGGCCAGCAGGCCTTCGTGGGCCTGGGCGCCTACGGGCTGTTCCTTGCCGCCAACCACATGGGCATCAACCCCTTCGTGTCCATTCTGCTTGGCGGCGTCATCGCCGCCGTCATCGCCATCCCCACCGCCGCCATCGTGTTTCGCCTGAAGGGCGGCTACTTTGCGGTGGGAACCTGGGTGGTCGCCGAGATCTACCGCCTGGCCATTTCGAACGCGCCGCTGCTGGGCGGCGGATCGGGACAAAGCCTGACCGCCATGCGCGGCATCCCCAAGGCATTCCGCGAATCCGTCACTTTCTGGATCGCGGTGGCCATCACCGTCGGCTTCATCGCCCTGATGTACTGGCTGCTGCGTTCGCGGTTCGGCATCGCGCTGACCGCCATCCGCGACAGCGAGGCGGCCTCCGAAAGCCAGGGCATCAACGTCAAGCGCGTCAAGTTCTGCGTCTTCATCCTGGCGGCGTTCGGCACCGGCCTGGTCGGCGCCCTGTACTACCTGAACGCGCTGCGCATTTCGCCCACCGCGGCGTTCGACCTGAACTGGGTCGTGTTTCCCATCTTCATCGTCGTGATAGGCGGCATCGGCACCATCGAGGGGCCCATCATCGGCACGCTGGTCTTCTTCGGCATGCGCAGCCTGCTGGCCGACTACGGCACTTGGTACTTGATGGTGCTGGGCCTGGTTGCCATCGTCATCATGATGAAATGGCCCAAGGGAATCTGGGGCTCCATACAACAGCGCTACGACCTGCGCTTCTTCCCGGTGCAGCGGCGCGTGCAGTTGCTTAAGGAAAGCCCCAAGTAGAGCCCCGCCGCGCCTTTACGGCTTGGCCTGGCCGTCGGACGCGGCCAGCACCCAATGCCCGTCATGGATCCGCACGATGACGCGCGCACGGTCGTCCAGGCCGACATGGTCGGTGGGCGTCATGTTGTAGACCCCTTGCGTGCCGCTGAAATCGCGGGTCGCCTCGAGGCTGTCCCGCAACGCGGCGCGGAACTCGGCGGTGCCCGGCTTCGCTTTTTTCAAGGCCGCGGGGAAGGCGTTCTGCAAAAGCAGGAAGCTGTCGTAGGCATTCGAAATGAAGGTGGAGCGGGATCCGGCCCCGTATGCTTTTTCGTAGCGCGAGACCACGTCGAGGGAAACCGGCTTGAAAGTCACGCTGTCGGGCAGTTGCTCGGCAACCAGCAAGGGGCCGATGGGAAGGTAGGTGCCTTCGCAATCCTTGCCGCACACGCGCAGGAAATCGTTATTGGCCACGCCGTGCGTCTGATAGATCTTGCCCGCGTAGCCGCGCTCTTTCAGCGCTTTTTGCGGCAGCGCAGCGGGCGTGCCCGAAGCGGCGATCAAGATGGCGTCCGGCTTGGCGGCCATGAGCTTCAAGGTCTGCCCGGTAACGCTGGTGTCGGTGCGCTGATACCGTTCGTTCGCGACGATCTGCAGGCCGGCCTTGGCGGCCAGAGGAACCAGCGCATTCCAATAGCCTTCGCCCGTGGCGTCCGAAAAGCCGATATAGCCGATCTTCTTCGCGCCCGTGGCGGCCATGTGCTGGACGATGGCGGCCACCATCATGGCATCGTTCTGCACAGCCTTGAACACCCATTTTTTCTTGCTGTCCATGGGTGCGACGATGGCGGCGCCCCCGCCCATGGCCAGCAACGGAGTACCGCTTTCAGCGGCCACTTCCGTCATGGCAAGACAGTTCGGGGTGGTCGTGGAGCCGATGATCGCATCCACGTGGTCTTCGCTGACCAGCTTCCTGGCATTCCTGACGGCGGCCGTCGTATCCGAGGCATCGTCCAGGATGATGTATTTCACATCGACGCCGTCCACCTTGGACGGCAGCATCTGCAAGGCGTTTTTCTCGACCTTGCCCAGCGAAGCGGCCGGCCCCGTCTCGGACACGCTGATCCCTATCTTTATCTGCGCCATGGCGCCTTGACTGATTGCCATGGCGCCGAATGCCAGGGCCGTCGCTACGAGTCGTTTCATGTTTTGTCTCCGTTGTCGTTGTATGGCCAGTGTCATGGCTTCTTTACGCCCTGTGCGGCAGGGCTTCCTGTTGAATCAATCTTTCAAGAATCCGCTTGTAGCGCACCGGCCCCACGTCGATGGGCAAAAGCACCGGCTCCAGGGGGCCGTCGGCGCCATCGATCACGGCTTGCTGGGCCCGGATCATGGGTTCGTCCTGTTCGGCGAAGGCATAGCGGCGCAACTCGGTCAGGCGCCGGGCTATGCCCTGCGCCTCGTCGGGGGGAAAGGCAATGGGGTTCTGCCTGACCGCGGCAAAGTGATACAGCGTGGAACGCTCGGTCTGCGGCGTCAGAATATGAATGCCGAAGATGCCCGTGCCGTTGCGCCGCTCGTCGCCCACCGCCTTGACGCCCGCGTCGTTGAGCAGACAGGCCGGCGCGTTCCAGCGCATCGACGCCCACAGGTCGACGTGCCGGCCGTCGCGGCGGAACAACATGTCGAACAGCTCGGGAGGCGGGACGTCCGGCATATAGCGGCTGACCGTTACCGTATCGTCGCGTTCTTCGGCCTGGATGTCGGCGCGAATGGTTTCCTCGTTGCCGAGAATGCCGTCGTGCAAAAAGGAAACATGGCTCAGATCCAGGAGGTTATCGACGATGAGGCGATAGTCGACGTCCATCTGCAGGCAATCGCGCGCGCTCGTGGTGCTTTGATCGGCGGCATCCAGAAGCGAGTAATCGGGGATGGCGGCCTCGTCCGGAGTGCGATCGCCCATCCATACCCAGACCAGGCTGTGCTTCTCGACCGCCGCATAGCTTTTCACGGCCAACGCCGGCGGGATGCGGCCTTCGCCGTGCGGGTTTCCAACGCATTGCCCGTCGGGGCCGAACTCCAGGCCGTGGTAGCCGCAACGCAAGGTACAGCCGTCGGCGCCCAGCTTGCCCATGTGCAGCGGCGCGAATCGATGCGGACACCGATTCTGCAAGGCAGCGATGGAACCGTCCGCGCAGCGGTACAGCACGATGTTCTCGCCGATGATGGTGCGCGATTCCAGGGCGCCAGCCTTAAGGTCCTGAGCCCACATGGCGACATACCAGCAGTTGCGCAGCCAAGCCATCGTCGTTCTCCTGTACATTTTCTTTTTATCAATATAGTTAAATCGTTTCAATACTGTCAAGTAAAAATTTAGGTGATAATCATGGCTTCAATCCAGGCAAACCACGCACATAGCCATGACACCAGCCAAGCCCAAATCCGCCGCGCCTCCCAAGCAAGTGGGCATCCAGTCCGTGGAACTGGGATTCAAGCTCATCCTCGCCCTGATGGACGCCGGCTCGGCGCTCTCGCTGACCGAGCTGTCGCGCCTGACCGGCATGTCGACCAGCAAGGCCCGCGGCTACCTGATCAGCTTCGTCCGGCTTGGGCTCATTCAACAAAAGGGGGATGGCGGCCACTACGACCTGGGGGCCACATCGGTGCGCCTGGGGCTTTCCGCCATGAATCGCGTCTGCGCGCTTGAAATCGCCCGCGCCCACCTGGAATCGCTGCAACTGGCGCTGAATGAAACAACCTGCCTGTGCGTCTGGGGAGACTTCGGCCCCGTGGTGGTGGACAAGCTGGATGGGGCCCGCAGCAGCCCATTCGAATTACGCCTGGGCATGACCGTGCCCTTGATCGGCACGGCCACGGGGCGCACATTCATGGCGTACATGCCGCGCGAACGCTATGCGGAAATCCTGGCCCGCGAACTGGCCGAATACAAGCGCACAGGAGCCACCAAACCCGACGTGGAAAAAATATTGAAGGAAGTCCGGAGCAACGGCTGCGCGTCGGTTCGCGAAAGCAAGCTGCCCGGCTTCGGTTCGGTGGCCGTGCCGCTGCTCGACCATCGCGGGTCGCTGATCGCTTCGATCAACGTCATAGGCCCGAGCAACCAGCTCGACGTATCGGCCCAGGGCCAGCCCGCCACGGAATTGCGCAAATTCGCGCTACACGTCTCTCAGCAATGTGGGGCGGCCTGAAACAGCAGCCATAGCGCCGAAGCTAGGTACCCGAATCAGCCAAGCAGCGCACTTTCCGCCAGCGCCTTCAGCCTGGCCTCTTTCAAGGCCGTCTTGATTTGCTCGGGCCCGCCCTTGCAGGCTTTGGCAATTGCGCCCGCATCGATGCCGCGCACAACCTGCAGGCGTTGGCTCCAGGCTTGGGCGTCCACGCCTTCCAGCACGCACTGCGCAGTCTCGATCAGGCCAAGAAAACGATCCGGCTTGCGCAAGCCGTCGCAACGTTCGATCAGATCCAGCCAGGCCTGGGCCGCCTGCGAAGGCTCCA
>CALMPB010000392.1 GCA_937871985.1 uncultured Burkholderiaceae bacterium | reverse complement strand
GGCTGCGGGCCTTCGCGCGCATGGGCTTGAAGCTGGCCGTGGTCACCAACAACCCCGCCGAATTCACCCTGCCCCTGCTGGAGCGCAGCGGGCTGGCGCCGTATTTCGAATGCGTGGTTTGCGGCGACACCTGCCCCGAGCAAAAGCCGCAGCCCGAGCCTCTGTTGCATGCCTGCGCGCAACTGGGCGCGGCGCCCGAACAGGCGGTGATGATCGGCGATTCGATCAACGACGCCCAGGCGGCCCAGGCCGCGGGCATCACCGCCCTGGCTGTTCCGTACGGCTACAACCACGGTCACAGCGTGCAAAATTTGAAAGTCGATGATATAGTTATGTCCATCGAAGCCGCCGCGCAATGGATCAGCAAGCGCCGAACCGGCCAGGGCCAAGCCGCCCTGGGTTCCGCCTGATCCTTCCAGCATCTTCGGCAACGTTCAAAAAAACAAACACCATGACCGCTACCCCATCTTATTGCACAACTCCCAACGCCACATGGCGTTGGTGGCGCTTGTGTTCTGGGTGGCGGTAATTCCTCCCGGCATGTAAGACCCCGTCTTCTCGTGCCGACTGCATTACCAAGCAGCCAAGCCCGGAACCATACACATCATGGCCGGGCTTTTTTGATTCTGTCCGGTCTTGTGCACCAACAAAGCCAACCCGAGAGCACCATGACAGAAATCGAATTCAACGCACTTGCCGCCCAGGGATACAACCGCATCCCCCTTATGGCGGAAACCTACGCCGACCTCGACACCCCGTTGTCCATCTACCTGAAACTGGCCTACAGCGGCCCCGAAGGCGGACGCAACAGCTGCCTGATGGAATCGGTCGTGGGCGGTGAACGCTTCGGGCGCTATTCCTTCATCGGCCTGCCCGCCAAAACCATCATCCGCGCCACCGGCACGCTGACCGAAGTCGTGCATCAGGGCCAGGTCGTGGAAACCCATGAAGGCGACCCGCTGGCCTTCATCGAAGCCTACCAGGCCCGCTTCAAGGTGGCGCTGCGCCCCGGCATGCCCCGTTTCGCGGGGGGTCTGGCCGGCTACTTCGGCTACGACACCGTGCGCCACATGGAGCCCCGGCTCGGGCCGGCCGTCAAGCCCTTTCCTTCGGGCCAGGACGAAGGCACGCCCGACATCATGCTGCTGCACGTGGACGAGTTCGTGGTGGTCGACAACCTGGCCGGCCGCACCTACCTGGTCGTATACGCCGACCCGCAACAGCCCGAAGCCTACGCCAACGCCCGGCGGCGCATCAAGGACCTGCGCGAAAAGCTGCGCATGCCGGTCGTCATTCCCTACGCTTATTCCAGCCTGCAAACCGACTCCCGGCGCGATTTCAAGAAAGAAGACTACCTGGCCGCCGTGCTCAAGGCCAAGGAATACATCGCCGCCGGCGACCTCATGCAGGTGCAGATCAGCCAGGTCATCGCCAAGCCCTACCGCGATTCGCCGCTGTCGCTGTACCGTTCGCTGCGTTCGCTGAATCCCTCTCCCTATATGTACTACTGGGATTTCGACACCTTCCACGTCGTGGGCTCGTCGCCTGAAATCCTGGTTCGCCAGGAAACCATCGCCGAAGCCGATCGCGACCAGACCCTGGTCACCATCCGTCCCCTGGCCGGCACGCGCAAGCGCGGCGGCACCCCGGCCGAGGATGCCGCGCTGGCTGCCGAGCTGCAGGCCGACCCCAAGGAGCGCGCCGAGCACGTCATGCTCATCGACCTGGCGCGCAACGACGTGGGCCGCGTGGCGCAAACCGGTTCGGTCAAGGTGACCGACACCATGACCATCGAACGCTACTCGCACGTGCAGCACCTGGTTTCCAACGTCAGCGGCGTGCTGAATGAAGGCATGAGCAATATGGACGTGCTGCGCGCCACCTTCCCCGCCGGCACGCTGACCGGCGCCCCCAAGGTGCGGGCCATGGAAATCATCGACGAACTCGAGCCCGTGCGGCGCGGCATTTACGGCGGCGCCGCCGGCTACCTGAGCTACAGCGGCGAAATGGACGTGGCCATCGCCATCCGCACCGGCATCGTCAAGGACGGCATGCTGTACGTGCAGGCGGCCGCCGGCATCGTGGCCGACTCCGATCCCGAAAAAGAATGGCAGGAAACCGAGGCCAAGGCGCGCGCCGTACTGCGCGCCGCCGAGAAGGTCCAGTTCGGCCTGGACGAACCCATCTAATGCCCGCCCCGGAGATCCAACATGCTGCTGATGCTAGATAACTACGATTCCTTCACCTACAACCTGGTCCAATATTTCGGCGAGCTGGGCGAAGACGTAAAAGTGCTGCGCAACGACCAGACCACCGTCGAGGAAATCGCCGCCCTGCGACCCGCCCGCATCTGCGTTTCGCCCGGGCCCTGCTCGCCGGCCGAGGCGGGCATTTCCGTGGCGCTGATCCAGGCCTTTGCCGGCAAAGTGCCCATTCTGGGCGTATGCCTGGGCCACCAGGCCATCGGCGCCGCCTACGGCGGCAACATCATCCGCGCCAAGACGCAGATGCACGGCAAGACCTCGGCCATCACCCATACCGGTTCCGACGTCTTCAAGGACCTGCCTTCGCCCTTTACCGTAACGCGCTACCACTCGCTGGCCATCGAGCGCGGCTCCCTGCCCGACTGCCTGGAGATCACCGCCGAAAGCGAAGACGGCGAAATCATGGGCGTGCGCCACAAGACCCTGCCCGTCTACGGGGTACAGTTCCACCCGGAATCCATACTCAGCGAACACGGCCACGCGCTGCTGCGCAACTTTCTGACAATCCAAGAAAAGGAATAACAATGACCACCGCCATCACCCCCACCGAAGCTCTGGCCCGCTGTATCGAGCACCGCGAAATCTTCCACGACGAAATGCTGCACCTGATGCGCCTGCTGATGCGCGGCGAGCTTTCGCCGCAAATCGCCGCCGCCCTCATCATGGGGTTGCGCGTCAAAAAAGAGACCATCGGCGAAATCACCGCGGCGGCCCAGGTCATGCGTGAGTTCGCCCTGCAAGTACGGACCCCCGACCCCGAAAACCTGCTCGACATGTGCGGCACCGGCGGCGACGGCTCCAACACCTTCAATATTTCCACCGCCTCCATGTTCGTGGCCGCCGCCGCCGGCGTCAAGATTGCCAAGCACGGCGGGCGCAGCGCGTCGTCGTCCTCCGGCAGCGCCGACGTGGTCGAGGCCCTGGGCATCAACATCAACCTGTCTCCCGAGCAGATCGCCGAGAGCATCGAACAGACCGGCATCGGCTTCATGTTCGCGCCGGCGCATCACGGGGCCATGAAAAACGTGGCCGCCATCCGCAAGGAACTGGGCGTCAAGACCATTTTCAACATTCTCGGCCCGCTCACCAACCCCGCCAACGCCGCCAACCAGCTCATGGGCGTGTTCCATTCCGACCTGGTCGGCATCCAGGTTCGCGCCATGGAGCGCCTGGGCTCCAAGCACGTGCTCATCGTGCACGGCAAGGACGGCATGGACGAAGCCTCGCTGGGCGCCCCCACGCTCGTGGGCGAACTCAAGGACGGCACCATCCGCGAGTACGAAATCCATCCCGAGGATTTCGGCATGTCCATGATGTCCAACCGCTCGATCAAGGTGAGCAATCGCGACGAGTCGGCTACACTGATCGTGCAGGCGCTCGAAAACGTCCCCGGCGCGGCGCGCGACATCGTCGGATTCAACGCCGGCCTGGCCATCTACGCCGGCAACAAGGCCAATTCCATACGCGAAGGCCTGGACAAGGCATTCGAGCTTATTTCCAACGGCGCGGCCCGGGCCAAGCTCGAGGAATTCCGCTCCTATACTCAAAAGCTGCAATCATGAACGACATCCTGAAAAAAATTCTCGACACCAAGAAAGCCGAGGTCGCGACCGCCCGCCAAATGCGCAGCGAGGCCGATCTGCTGCGCGAGGCCAAGAATCGCAAGGACGTGCGCGGCTTCATCCGGGCCATCGAAGAAAAAATCGCTCAGGGCAAGCCGGGCGTCATCGCCGAAATCAAGAAGGCTTCGCCGTCCAAAGGCGTCATTCGCGAAAACTTCAATCCGGCCGAGATCGCCGCCTCGTACGCGGCGCACGGCGCGGCCTGCCTGTCCGTGCTGACCGACGTGCAGTTTTTCCAGGGCTCGTACGACTACCTGCGCCAGGCTCGGGCCGCCTGCTCGCTGCCGGTGCTGCGCAAGGATTTCATCATCGACCCCTACCAGATCGTGCACGCCCGCGCCCTGGGCGCCGACTGCATCCTTCTTATCGTGGCCGCGCTAAGCAAGACCCAACTGGCCGAGCTGGAAAGCCTTTCCATCGAACTGGGCATGGATGTGCTGGTGGAAGTGCACGAACGAGCCGAGCTGGAAACCGCCCTGCAGCTGAAGACCAACCTGCTGGGCATCAACAACCGCAACCTGCGCACCTTCGAGACCTCGCTGCAAAACACCATAGACCTGCTGCCCCTGGTTCCCGAGGGCAAGCGCGTCGTCACCGAAAGCGCCATCCTCACCCGCGAGGACGTTGCCCTCATGCGCTCGCACAAGGTCGACGCCTTCCTGGTCGGCGAGCGTTTCATGCGCGCCGAAGAACCCGGCCTGGCGTTGCAGGAACTGTTCTACTGACCGAGACACCCCTCATGCATTCCGGCAACTGCCCCTTGTGCAACCCCCAAAACGACCACGACGTGCTGTGGCGCAACGACAAGCTGCGCGTCATCGATGCGGGCGAGTCCGACTTCCCGGGATTCACCCGCGTGATCTGGAACGACCATATCGCCGAGATGACCGATCTGGATCAACAAGACCGCCAGTCCATCATGGACGCGGTCTGGATGGTGGAAAGCGTCATGCGCCACGAGCTCATGCCCGTCAAGGTCAATCTGGCGCAATTCGGCAACTACGTTCCGCACGTCCACTGGCACGTCATACCCCGCTGGCCGCTGGACAGCCGCTACCCCGACGCCGTCTGGGCCCCCGCGCGCGAACGCAGCTTCGAGCAGCAGCTCGCCTGGGACGTATTCCGCGAGCAGCAGGCCAATCTGCTGACTTCCTACCACGCCACGCTGCGCGACGTGCTGGACACCCTGTAAACGCGCAAACGCAGGCGCTCCTTTCGTCTTTCATATAGGCCGCGAGCCCGCGCAAAACACACCAGGAACCGTGGCGGATGCGGGCGGGACGCCCTGCGCGAACGGCGCAATCGCCGTAAAAACAATCGTTTGCCGTCGTTTTGTTACAACATGGTACTTTCCCTAATTCATGAAACCCGCCTATAATTGCCGCACTGCATTTTCAATGCGTCGACATTTTCATACAGCACACGCTGTGTCATAGCAGTTGACTGAAACATCAGCACCCATGTCGCACGCCATCGCTCCCTGACCCCCGAGCCTTTTTCGTTGCCTGTGCCACGCACACGCCGCACATGAGGTTGATTGGTCGGCACGATGCTCCAATCAACCAGCGCACGGGCTCCCAATTCATGCCCCGCGCCAGTGCATGCCGTTGTTCAACGGCAAAGGATCTCGCATGTCTTTCGAAGACCTGGGTCTCGAACCCTCCATTCTGTCGGCCATCGCCAAGACAGGTTTCACCGAACCCACGCCGGTTCAGCTTGCCGCCATACCTAAAGCCTTGCAGGGCAAGGATTTGATGGTGTCGGCGCAAACCGGCAGCGGCAAGACCGCCGCCTTCATGCTGCCCGCGCTCAACCGCATCGCCGGCATGCCCGCCAACAAGGGCGCCGGAGTGCAAGTGCTGGTGCTGACCCCCACTCGCGAGCTGGCCATGCAAGTGGCCGACGCCACCAAGACCTACGGCGCTCATCTCAAGGATCTGCGCATTGCCGTCGTCGTCGGCGGCATGCCCTACGGCGCGCAGCTCAAGGCGCTGTCGCGCCGCGTGGACGTGCTGGTGGCCACCCCCGGCCGTCTCATCGACCACCTGCAGGCTCGTCGCGTCAATCTTTCCACCGTTCACACCCTGGTGCTGGACGAAGCCGACCGCATGCTGGACATGGGCTTCATCGAAGACATCGAAACCATTGTCTCGCGCACCCCGGAAGACAGGCAGACCCTGTTGTTCTCGGCTACCCTGGACGGCTCCATCGCCCGCCTGGCCGGCAAAATGATGCGCGACCCCGAGCAGATCGAGGTTTCCGGCCACAAGCAAAAGCACACCAATATCACGCAAAGCCTGCTGTACGCCGACGACAACAATCACAAGCAGCGCCTGCTTGATCATCTGTTGCGCGACACCACGCTGGATCAGGCCATTGTCTTTACCGCCACCAAGCGCGGCGCCGACGACCTGGCCGACCGCCTTTCCGACCAGGGCTTCTCGGCCGCCGCCCTGCATGGCGACATGAATCAGCGCCAGCGCACGCGCACCCTGGGCCTTCTGCAGAATCGCCGGCTGCGCATCCTGGTCGCCACCGACGTGGCCGCCCGCGGCATCGATGTGCAAGGCATCAGCCATGCCATCAATTACGATCTGCCCATGCAGCCCGAAGACTACACCCACCGCATCGGCCGCACAGGCCGCGCCGGCAACAGCGGCCTGGCCTTCACGCTGGCCGTGCATTCCGAACGCCACAAGATCCGCCGCATCGAGCACTTCATCGGCCAGCCCATCCCGACCAATGTCATCGAAGGCCTGGAACCCAAGAAGACCGTGCGTCCCACCTACACCGACCGCAAGGGCGGCAAGAACTTCGGCGGCGGCGCAGGCCGCGGCGGCTATGGCGGCGGCAAGCCCGGCTACGGCCGCAAGCCCAACGGCGGTTTTGGCGACAAGCCGGCGTTCTCGGGCAAGCCCCGTTTCGGCGACAAGCCGGCCTACGAAGGCCGTCCCGCCAGCGGCGAACGCTTCCACGAAGACCGCCCCGCACGCGGCGGCTTTGCCAGCTTCAGCGAAGGCCGCGAAGGTTTCGCGGGACGCAGCGAAGGGCGTAGTTTCGCCGCACGTGACGAAGGACGCGGCAGTTTTGCGGGACGCCGCGAGCGTAGCGAGTTCGCCGGCCGCGACGACCGCGGCGGCTTTGCCGGTCGCGGTGAAGAGCGCGGCGGCTACAAAGGCCGCAGCGAACGCAGCAGCTTCAGTGACCGAGCCAGCTTTGGCGATCGCGCCCCCCGCGGCGACAAGCCTGCAACGGGCAAGCCCTTCGGCGACCGCCCAGCCCGAGCCGACCGTCCCGCCTTCGGCGACAAACCGGCACGCAGCGCGCGCACCTCGTTCGGTGATCGTTCCACGGCGCCGCGCGGCGACTTCGCCCGCAAGGCTCCCGCCAAGTTCGGCGACCGCCCCGCGCGCCCCAGCTTCGGCGGCAAGCCCGCCACACGCGGCTAAACTAAACGCCAACGCAACACCGGCATCGCGCAATAGCGATCGCCGGAATTGCGCCGCGGCGGGCCCAATACCGCTCACCCCGGCGCCAGCGTTGAAGCCAAAACAGCACCCCATAAGTCGAACATCGGCTTATGGGGTGTTTTTATTGCGTCATAGCGACGCCGCGATTTCCGCAAGCCTGGCAATCGTATTGATATTCCTTGCTGTGCCATTCTTTCCGGCCGGGATCTTGAGCTTCGAGCGCCCCATTCCCGAGCCATAGGTCACATAGATTTCCCGCCTGCCCAATTGCACGATCTCATCGGCTTTGCCCTTGATCTGCTCAAGGGTGTCGGCGGGTGGAGGCTTATCCAGAAAGATGGCGACCGTTTGGTTTGCGGGAGCATCGGGAAAAGGGTTGCCGGCAAGAACCTCAGCCATCTCTTGCGCGGTGCGCACGATGACATCCATCGGCTGGCCCGCATAGGCTTCTAATTGTTTTTCCAGCACCGCCTTGACCCGCGACTCGGACAGACTGACCGAGAAAACGACATTGCCACTGGCAATATAGGTTTGCACCTTCTGGAATCCCTCGGCCACACACATCGCCTTTAACTCGGACATAGGCAGCTTGCCCGTTCCGCCGACATTCACGGCGCGCAGCAGTGCTACATACACGGGCATATGACCTCCATATGAATGCGATCTGTAGAGGCGGGAATCGCCAATCACCACAGATTCTATACCGCGCCCTCCGCATGCCGCATGCCCCGTGTCATGGAACACTGAAAACAAAAGGCGCCAAAAGCAAACAATTCCAACCAAGACTGGCCAGTGCCGGCATCGCGCCCAGGAAACCAAGAGCGACCTGCCGCCCGATTTCATAGAGCCGGCCAATACATGGCAGAACCGGACAATCCATAAGCCTCCAACTTTCAATACAGTTCTGTATTGACTTTCAACATACAGCACTGTACTGTTCTGAAAACTATCAATACAGAACTGTATGTTGAAAGAAAAGGAGGACCATGTCATGTTCGGAACCGATTGGACGCTGTCCGGGCGAATCTACGAACCAATATTTGAAAAGTCGCTGGATATTCCGCTGGCCGGCGGGAACCATTTGAATGCGAGCGTCACACGGCCGGATGCCGAAGGCGAGTTTCCCGTCATTCTCTGCGTCCACGCTTATGCCAAGGAAGATCAATACGCCCCCCTCGATCCCAATGCGTTCTCGTTTCAGAGGGGGCACATGGAAGCGGGCAGCAGCGAGTTCTGGGCCCGCCGCGGATACGTCCATGTCGTCGTGAACGTTCCGGGAACCGGGGCGTCGAGCGGCCGCTTCGACAACCTGGGCCGTGGAACCATTGCGGCTATTTGCGAAGCAATCGAGTGGCTATCCTCCCAACACTGGAGCAATGGCCGAGTCGGAATGTTCGGAATCTCGTATTTCGGGCTGATACAGCCGCTTGTGGCAATGCATAGCCCCAAGGGGCTGGCTGCCTTGTTCGCGCCCTACGGCTATACCGACATTTATCGCGACCGCTACTACCACGGGGGCATATTGAATCACCGCTTCGTCGAAAGCTGGCTGCCCACGCTCGACAATCCGCGCGCCAAATCGGCCCTTCGCGAAAGCATCGACCAAGAAGCCTACGAAGAATTGCTGCAGCATGCCAAGACGGACCCCGAACTCGCTGCTGTGCCCTATCTGCAAAAGGTTCTTCAGGAGCACGACGCCGACCGCAACGCGCCGCTGATCGATGCCCTTCTGCAGCCTCTTGACGGCCCGTATTATCGGGAACGATCGGTCGACTATGACCAAGGCTGCACGATACCCGCTTATTTCGGCGCCTGCTGGGGCGTCTTCGGCCTGCATCTTCCGGGGGCACTGCGCAGCTTTGAAAACTGGCGGGGCCCGAAGCGGCTGACAATCGGCCCTCCTGTTTACCTTGACCGGCCGTTTTACCAATACCACCTCGAAGCGCTTCGCTGGTTCGATCACTGGCTGAAAGACAACGACACGGGAATGATGGATGAACCCTCCGTCAATCTCTTTGTCGTTGGCACGGGCAAGTGGAAGAGCGCGCATCAATGGCCGCTGCCGGAAACCCGCTTCACACGATTCTATCTTCACGAAAACAACGCTCTTGCCGAACGCGAGTACTTGGCTGCCGAGGGTTCGACGAGCTTCAACGATTCTCCCTACGAAAGGGGGAAAGCTGAATTCTGGAGCTATCCGCTCGTTGAAGAAACGGAAATCGCAGGCCCCATGGCGCTCGAGCTGCATGCCAAGACCACGGGGAGCGAAGTGCTTTGGTTCATTACGATTCTGTGCCGCGACCTGAATGGCGAAGATCGTATTTTGACGCGCGGCTGGCTGCGTGGATCGCAACGGGCGACCCTTCCTGAGCGTTCGCGTCCTTGGCAACCGCATCATGCCCACACCGCCAGAGAGCCTTTGACGCCATCGAGTGCATACAAGTTCGATATCGAAATCCGTCCCTACGCGATTTCGCTGAAGCCCGGAGAAAAGCTCGGGTTGAGAATATCGTGCTCGGACAACGAGACCCCTCCTGATCCCTTGCAGGCAATCAGCATGGGACACCTTGCCCGCCAGGACTCCTCGCGGGTGACGGTATTGCACGACACCGACCACCCTTCGAACCTGATCGTTCCCATTGTTTCGGGAAACCGGATAGGCACCTTCGTGTCGGGCGGAAAACTCTAAACGCAGCGCAACACCCGGGGAACAGCCAAGGCCACAGCAACAGGCTCAACAGCACTTGCGCACCGTTGGCTTCTACCCGCCCAAACATCATTACTTATTACATAGCAATAAAACTCGCAAATAAGGGAGGATTACATGTCATCATCGAAAATCGGAGGCTGGGGCGTCGTTGTAACCACATGGTTTTGCCTCTTTGTCGGGGCATCGCCCGTCATCGTGTTCACCTTTGGAAACTTCATGAAGCCTCTTTCCGAAGAGTTCGGCTGGAGTCGTGGCTTCATGTCGACGGGATTGGCCGTGTCCGCCCTCGCTGCGGCAATACTGGCGCCGGTTCTGGGCCGGCTTATTGACCGCCTAGGCATCCGAAAGGTAACGTTGCCCGCGTTGGTTGTTGCGGCACTAGCCGTTGCAGCCCAGTCGCTCCATACCGGGCACACGGCGGTCTTTTACGTGCTGCTGGCGATTGCCGGAGGATTGACGGTTGCATTGACCGCGCTGCCGTACTCAAAAGCGATTTCCCTGTGGTTCGATCGAAACCGCGGCCTGGCACTTGGCATATCCACACTGGGTGGGGCGCTTGGCGTCGCCGTTGTTCCCCAGATTGCGCAATATGTCATAGCCGACTACGGGTGGCGTCAAGCCTACGTCGTGCTGGCGGTTCTTGTACTGGTTGTCGCATTCATACCGGCGTTCTTCTGGCTTCGCACGCCTTCCGGTGTAGAACACGCGGCCGCTGCGGAGGCTGCCGTCGGCCCCTCCGCCTCGGAAGGCCGACAGGACTGGCGGCTTTGGGCCCTTTGTATTTCATTTCTGCTGGCCGCGGCGGCAATTTCCGGCCCGATCGGGCAGCTCGTGCCAATGCTGACCGATCGCGGCTTTTCGCCCACCCAAGCCACGGGCATGCTCGGGGTCTATGCAATAGCCAGCGCCTCGGCGCGGTTGATAAGCGGCTTGATTCTCGACCGTGTATTTGCCCCTGTGCTTGGCGCCATCGTATTCCTGGCTGGAGCCTGCGGTTTACTGCTCATCCTTTTCGGAAACGGCGATCTTTCCCTCATTACGGGAGTCTTCTTGTGCGGCATATCAGTGGGGGCGGAATATGACATCCTGCCTTTCATAATAAGCCGGTATTTCGGCACAAAGGCCTTTGGCGAATTGGTCGGGTACGGCTTTCTTTCCTTCACGCTTGGAACAGGCGCTCTCGGCCCATTGATCATGGGAAATTCATACACAATGCTTGGATCGTATAATTACGCCTTGGGTGTCTTTGCCATTTTCCTGTTATTGAGCGCAATACTGCTTGTCTCAATCGGGCCCTACCGGTTCAAAGCTACAAATCAATAAGCCATTTCCCGTTGCGAGAAGTCGTGAGGAAGCGCTCCTTCAAAATAAAGGAGCGGCTTGATATCCCATGCTCGTGACGGCAAAGCCAGTGAAGTCGGATATGCACGACCAAAATACAGCGAAAAACAAACTAACGCGTGAAGAGTGGGTCGAGGCTGCGTGGGCGGCCTTGGTGCATGGTTCCGTCGAGAACATCAAGGTCGATATCCTGGCAAAAGAACTCGGAGTCAGCCGGGGCAGCTTTTACTGGCACTTCAAGAAACGAGAAGATCTGATCACCGCCGTCCTGGATCGTTGGATCGGCCAACTTGGCGTCTCCGACCGAATCATCCCTCTCTTCGGGCAAACGCAAGAGCCTGGAGAAAAGCTTTGGGTGATGTATGAGTATGTCGTCAAGAACATCTCCGGGCCGCAGTCCATTATCTTGCGCTCCTGGGCGAAAATGCCGGCAAAGTTGCGCAAGTACATCGTCGAGGAAGACAAACGGCGTCTCGAGATTGTCTCGGGTCTATTCGAGGAGCTCGGCTTCGACGCGGAAGCAAGCGCTCAGTGGGCAAATATATATCTGTCGCTGATCGTGAGCGAGTTCTTGCGAAATGGATCCAGGCCGCTGAAAGAGCGCCTTGCGGCCGCTCGAGCGCAGCACCAAATAATCGTTTCCCGCAGCATGTGAATGTGCGCCACGTTGTGGCCAACAAGCGGTTGGGAAGAGAGCCTGCTGCCCTCGGCAAAGCAGCCTCAAGAACTGGAAATGCTCGAACGGTTCTCACATGAAAATTAAACGCTTGGTTCCCAATATCGAAA
>CALMPB010000391.1 GCA_937871985.1 uncultured Burkholderiaceae bacterium | reverse complement strand
CCATGCCGAATCCCCCCGACGTCGTCCCGACAATATGGGAACCCGCCTTCACCTCGCCGTTCGCTGCCGCACGATCAAGAATGTAGCGGGCCGGCATCAGCTTCATCAGCGGAAAAGCGGCTGCCACCAGGTTTGGCGTCAGGCGTGCCAGGCGCGGGGTCTCGAGCGCTCTGAAATAATCGACGTCGAGGCTCACCATTTCCAGCCCTCCGCGTTGACCATATGGATCTCGACATCCTCGAAGCCGGCGCGTCTTATCTGCTGCGCGACCAAGGCGGCCCGGCGCTTCAGATTCGACGCGCGAAGATCGAAGATCAGCCCGAACAGCGAGCCGCTATGGGCGACTTGTATCCCGCAGGCGCCTGCTCGCGCGGCAATTTCGACGGCCATGTTGAAACCCTGCTTCGGCAAATGCCGCTGACTGATCGAGGCACTGGCTGAGGCCGCGCGTCCGAGAAGATTTGGGTCCTGAAGACGGACCGCACGCGCCACCAGCGCCCGAAGCACGCCGAATTCCTGTATTTCAGTGCTGTCGTAGCGTGCAGGCGGCAGTTGCAATGTGTCGACTGGCGCTCCACCTTTTGCTTTGAATCCGACAAGGAGCAGCGGTGGAAGGGAGCCGTCGAAATTTTCGATCACCGTGCCTTCGCGTTGCGCAAACAGGACTGCGTGATCGTCGAAGGCGATCGCGTCGCTTGCATGCTCGGCAGCCACAGCGAGACGGCCGATGCTCGAGGGCCGCAGTTGGACTTTGAGCGCCGCGGCAACAGCGCGAATGGAAGCGACGACGTCCGCTGTCGATGAACCGTAGCCGTGGCCCACGGGAATGGAGCTCTGAAGTATCAGCTCACCTCCGCCGCTGGAATTCAGGAAATCGAGCGTGAGCCGCGCGGCCGCCGCTGCTTTGATTTTGTCATGGGGATAGACATTGATAGTTTCGTCGCTACCCTTGGCAAAGCTCGCCTCGGATCTCAATCCGGCAATCGGCAATGTCACAAGGCCGCGATGAAGGCGCCCGGCACCATCCTTGAAGACGCCCTGAATGAGTTCGCCGTGGTGGGCAATTGCCGCTGCCATTCCTACCCGCGACTGCGGCGCGTCCCGGCTCCCGAAATCGCCAGTCAGTGCCATCTTCGCCCCTCGCGCTCTGTTTCCACGTAGAAGCGATGGCTCAAACGTGTGACAGCCGCCGTCAATGAATTCCGGTATTGACGCCCTTTGGAGAGCTACTGAGGGCCTGCCGGTTTGCTGTGTTTATCGACACCGGGTCATTTTTCCGGAACAGCGAATTCGGTTGACCGTCATTTTCTTGCGCCGAGCCCATGGCTGGTCGAACGACACGGCTCCCATGCCGAGCTCCGCCGCCTGCGCTTGATCTTGAGCCTTCGCATGATAGCCGCCGCTGCATTTCGGCCGGTCGGGCGCACAGCCCAGTCTGAGCATCCGTTTCGCGGCGTCGATACCGCTGCCTATGGAGACCGCCACCATGCGGGGGAACTGGGCATCACGGCCGACTTCGACACATGAGGCTGGGCGGCGAGAGGCAAGAAATCGGCATGGGGAAGGCTAGACCCTGTCCGTCTGGATATTCCCGCCAACCCCCTTGGAGCAAGGCACTTTCGAGGCGTCGATGCCATAGAGCGAATGCGCCATGGATTTCGACTTCCATCGCGACGACAGCCTACGCGACGCCGATGGAGGTCGTGGTGCGGCGCCGCAGGCCCCAGGCTGGAGAGCAGATCAAATCAAGGCGAGACCCACTACGCCGCACCCCCGGTCGGGTGCGGTGGAGCGTCGCACGACAGATCAAAGCCCCTAACGGCCGGCGTGAGCGAAAATCGACTGACCCGACATGCTTTGCACAGCAAGAATCGAGCTCCCCGGCTATTCGCAGGGTCGACTTGGCACGAGAAAAAGCGTACTCTTTCTAATCGACGGCAAACGCTAAGGGCATCGTCGGCTGTGAGCGACTATCATGCTTCCGCCCCAATAGCGGAGGCTGCGATGACTACGCACCTCGTTTCCACCGGTTCAATCGCTTATCCAAACGACCTGGCCTTGCTGAAGCGGGTCTTTGATCGCGTATGCATGGAACAAGGGTTCCCCGGTGGCTCCCCGGAGGCGGCGGAACTGGCCGCTCGGTCGATGGACCTGTTCAGCCAGGGAATTTTCGGGGAAGCCGAGCTTCTGCATTCACTCCGCCACGAAGTTTGATTTGGCGTGCGCTATTCGGTAGCCGCCCAAAGCACGGCTGGACTTTTAGGCCACCCCTTTTTCGAGCCGGAGGCTGCCCTTCGGCATTTTGCCGAATTGCGCGCTCGCGGCATCGATCGCATCATCATAACCGATGAAACAGGTCGCGATGTCACGGAGGCTGAGTTGCAGCGAGCCGCTCCACGCTTCTTCTGTCGCTCCGAACCGGGCGGCGAAGGCTGGACCGTCTGGGATCGTGTCATCAATGCACCTGCCAGCTTGGCAGGGCGTGAACTGGTGGGCTGCAGTCCCCAGCGAGCCGAAGCGGCAAGAGACATACTAAGGCGAATTTACGCAAGTCGCTTGGATGCCCACGCAGGCAGGGCGCGTTAGTCCAATTGGCTCGAGTTGATATGGCCAATCGATACAGGGTCGAAGAGTGCTTCGGCGAGATGGTTCGGTAATGCTATGAAGCGATCGC
>CALMPB010000390.1 GCA_937871985.1 uncultured Burkholderiaceae bacterium | reverse complement strand
CGTGCGGACGATTTTCAGATTCCAGTAGCCGCGGAGAAAGGGATTGGGTTTCTGGGACATGGGAACTCTCCAGATTGAATAATGGAGCCAATTCCCGCCACCGAGAATTGGAGCCGGTGGGTTGAAAGGAGAAAAGATGCGTCAGGCGGCGCTGATCGTTGGCGTCTGAGCCAGCCGTTCGGCGACGCGGTGGCGCACATCCAGGCGGAACTGCTCGTCGTTGATGCCTGCGAGCAGGTTAGCGGCCTCCAGCGCGATCAATGCCGAGGCCTCTTCGATGTCGGCGGCCAGGATGGTCTTGCGCAGTTGCTCGCCGAGTTGGAGCGCCTGCGAAGACGTTCTGAAGACCTGAACCTCACGGCTCAGATAGCAACCATTGCCACCGAACTCGAACAGCCTCGGCCTGCTGCAATGCCAGCAGCCCTCGAACTGGATGGCGGTCAGGTGATGGCCGTCATCGAAGCAGGAGGCGATCAGAAGCAAGGCGTCCAGGTCGGAGCTGCCATCGAACTGATGGTGTTCGATCAGGTTCTCCAATTCCCCGTCCTGCTCGGCACCGAAGTGCGCGGCCAGCCGTTCGAGCAGAGGCGGAATCGACAACTCTTCGTCATCGGGCATGGGGATGCCCAGTTGTGTGGCCAAGTCTTCCAGACCATCCAGCACATCCGCCCATTGCGGATCATTGGTCTCGGTGATCTGGGCGATGTAGGCCTGTCCGTTGCCGGGATGGTCTTCGTCCAGCGCGAAGGTGCCGAACAGCGCCTTGATGACGGGGGTAACGCGCTCCAGCACGAGAACGCCCGTGCCTTCGTAGTAATGGTTTGCCATGGTGGCCCCTTTCGAGAAATGAGCGGAGCCAGCCCATGCGGACGATGGCATCCGCAGGGTGATGGAGAAGAAATTGAGGGACATGGCCTTGTGGGCGCATGTCCCTCTCGGGGGGAGAACGAAAAGCAGTGGTGCGCCGGGGACCGGCTCACCAGCCGTTGTAGTTCACCAGCAGGTCGGCGATGACCTTGCGGCGTTGCAGATCGAGACCGTCGAAGTCCGACAGCCCGTGGAAGTGGCAGCGCTTGAGCATGGCACCGCCCTCGCGCGCGTTGTAGAAGCTGACCATGGCGGACAGGAACATGCGTTCGCCGCTGCTCAGGACGCCGAGGGCATCGTTGAGCCGCAGCATGTTGGGACGCAGATCCCACTTGCTCTTGGCCTGGTTCAGACCTTCACGGGTGCCGTCGCCGAACCACTCGGGGCCAGCGATCTCGACGCCGCGCTTCCATGCCTCGAAAAAGGCTTGGGGCGCAGCAGCGAAATGCTGTTCTTCCTGCATGATCTGATCGACGACTTCCCGCGGCAGTAGCTGGTTCATGACGTGATTCCTCCAGTTGGATCAGGGAATGGCGAGCTGGGACCAGCCGCCTCTTTCGAGGGCACGTTGAGCCGCGGCATGGCTGCGGAAGTACTCGCGGGATTCCCGCGAAACGGGACCTTCGGTATCGCGCGTGCCGATGTAGTGGCCGGCGGCGCTTTGCAGGACTTCGAGCGGCAGGAACTTGCCGCAGTAGGTCGAGGCCAATTGCCCGAAGGTTTGGCCGAAAGAGGCTTGCTGGGACATGGACGGGCTCCTTGGAAAAAGCGGGGCCTCGTCCCTCACGGGATGACAGCTCCCGCACGCGGTTGATGAAAAGCATCAGCGTCACGAGGACGCGCGTCCGCAGAATTGATGCGATGCGGACTGGCGGGCAACGCGGGAGAGACCCGCGGCAGCCTGGAACCCTGGCTGCTGGCATGTGCTGACGAATCAGCGAACATGCGGGCAGCTTCATGCGCGGGCCGCGCCGCGTCATTTGGAAAACGGCATCCGGCCCAGCCCCGATTGATGGGCACGGGGAAAACAAAAAGCCCCGCACGAGTGCAGGGCTGTCAGGAGGGTGCGAGGGTGCTGGGTCAGTCGGGCTTGTCGCCCAGGACATGCTGCTTCCACAGGTCGAATGCCTGCTCGGGCGCAAGCTCGGCGAGGATGACGATGGGCTGGGCCTGCCGGGTGCGCAGCGAAGCGAAGTACGCTTTGCGGTCGGCGATGGCCTTGAGCTTGATGCCCTTGATGAACAGCAATTTGCCGTCCTTGATGAAAAGCACCTTGTTGCCGATGTCGCGGTTGAACGCGGCTCGCACCTTGCGTTCCGCGTGCATGGCATCGGCCAGTTCATCGACCAGGAAGTCGAGCGTCATGTCGATGTAGTGAGGGTCTTCGCCCTCCTGGCCGAGGTGGAGCGGCGCAGGCGGCAGGCCCTTGGCGAAGGCTTCGGCCTGCGCCAGCAGTGCCACCTTGCTGCTGAGCGCACGCAGGAACGTCGAGCCGCCGTGGCCGTCGTTGCGGGCCTCGGCGATGGGAGTGCCGTCGAACACGACGGTGGCGCTGAAGCACATCGTTTCCTCGCTGGCGAAATCTGCCACCTTGAGGTTCTTCAGCGTGATGCGGTCTTGCTTGGTGATGTTGTCCATGAGAAGTCCTGAAATCGACCGGGTGGCGACATGCCCCTGACGGGACGTGGCGACCATCCCGTGGGTTGGAGAAATGAGGCATCGATGCCCCGGTGGGCAGCGTTCGCCGGTGAGATGCCGAGGCGAACTGGCGGGTGGCGCGGGGGGAACCCGCGGCAGCCTTGACACCCTGGCTGCGGGCTGCTGCCGATACGTCGGCAATGCAGGGGGGAGAATGGCGCGGCCCGCAGGCTGCGTCGCCGATCAATCCGAAGCGGTCGAGCCCGTCTTGTGCAGGCACTGCACGAGCCGCCGCCCCAGCCATGCCATGCACGGGACGGCCATGGAGTTGCCGATCGATTTGTAGCGGGGAGCGTCCGCGGCGGGCTTGCCGCGGTACGGGATCAGCGTGTAGTCGTCGGGCATGCCTTGCAGCCGCTCGCACTCCACGGGCATCAGCCGCCGCACCCGCCAATGCGACCAGTCGCCGGGGCCAGGGTCGTTCCAGTCGTAGCGGAAATGCGCCTCGAAGTCGGGGGCCAGCACATGGGGCTTGTCCGCGCCTCCGCCGCTGGTGCGCAGTGCGGCCGATACGTTGCCGCCCAGCTCGGCGGCAAGACCCTGCTCGCGGCCGCGCAGGGACACGCAGGCCACCATCGGCACCCCATAGCCCGGCTTGCCGTTGGACAGCACAGTGCAAGCCACCTGTCCATGGCCGGACTCGTAGCGCACTTCGCCGCGGTTGTTCTGCGCGAAGGCGATGGCGGGCACGACGCCGGCGTTCGCGTGGCTGGTGCGATGGCCGCCAGCGCGCAGCGTCGGCGTCAGGTCGAGCGTGGCATCCGCGCCGCTGCCCTGGGCGGTGAAGGCGATGATCGGAACACCCTTGCCGGTGCCGTCCTCGCTGCTGCCCTTGCCGTTGTTGGCGGTGTCGAGGGTGTGGGCGATGCTGCCTGCGACCGACTGCACCAAGTAGGTCTCGGTGCGAATGTCGTGCTTGGGGCCTGCGGCCATCAGGCATGCGGCCACATCGACGGGGCCGGGGCCGCCGCTGAACCCGAACGTCGTGGTGACCTTGCTGTAGGGCTGCTTCAGTCCTGCGAATCCTGCAAGTCCTGCGCATGCGCCTGCTGCTTCAGCACCCGGTCCAGTAGCGCGGGCAGCTTCTTGCCACGGCGCGCTGCCCGCACAAGAATCCCCGAGCAGGCCTGCGCGCTCAAAAAGTACTTCGGCGGGATCGAGGTCATCTCCACCACTTGCCACAAGAAACACGCGCTTGCGGCGTTGGGCGACACCGAAATATTGAGCGTCGAGCACCCGCCAGGCGATGCGGCGGCGGGGTCCAGACACACAACCAGCGTGCGCCCACCGATCCCCTGGCGGCTGGAGCGCACGGCTTTCTCCGGCCAGTGCGCCCAGGAAATGCCCGAAGGCATTGCTGCGGTCGTTGAGGACGCCGGGGACGTTTTCCCAGACGAGGGTGGCCGCCGGGCGGCGGTCTTGATGGCGGGTTTGGTCGATGGCATTGGCAAGCTCCACATATGCAAGGGTCAAGGCACCGCGCGGGTCATCCAGCCCACGGCGCGCACCGGCCACGCTGAACGACTGGCACGGCGTGCCGCCGACCAGGATGTCGGGCGCCGGCACGGTGCCGGCGCGCGCCTGGCGGGCGATCGCGGTCATGTCGCCCAGGTTGGGCACGTGGGGGTAACGGTGGGCGAGCACGGCGCTCGGGAACGGCTCGATTTCGGCGAACCACGCGGCTTCGAGGCCGAGGGGTTGCCAGGCGAGGCTCACGGCCTCGATGCCGCTGCACACGCTGCCGTACAGCAGTGGCGCGGCCTGGGGCACACCGCGTGGGGTGCGAGGTTGCGGGTTCATGTCGGGTCTCCTGTTCGTGTGGCCCAGGGCGGGCCGGGACGTTGATCGGCAGGAGAAAGGCGCCGAAGGCCGTGTGGCCTTCGGCTCGGGAGGAGAGAACCACCCGTGGGCTGTTGCAGGCCCGGTCGTCGCTAGAACCGTCTGCTGTCAGCAATCGCACCCGGCGCATGTCGTGGTTGGCGCCGGCATCTTCTGGCGCACATCCGCGCACAAAAGGAGCCCAGTTTTTCGCCGTTGGGCACGGCATCGAATACCGCTGACCGCGAAGGGTCTCCGGGTGGCTCGCGCAGCCTGGCAAGCCATCGGGGGACCCTTCGCAGAGGCGGAAAAATGCAGATCAGCAGAACGCGTCGGGAAACCCCGGACATGGTTCGCGGAGAAGCTACCTTCAGGTCCCGCGGCCGGGGACGGCCGGGCGGGACGCGCACACGGACAAGAGAAGGCGTTGCGCGCTGGGCGTCCCGCAGGGCATGCGGGACATGGGCCACGCCGCCGATGGCGGGCACGGCTCTTGGGGAGCGGGGTCGGTCAGGAGCCCTTGCGGCCGCTAGTGCGCGGGCGCGAGGCACCGCGCTTGGACGTGCCGGATTCGACGGGCAGCGTGCCTTTGCAGTCGGGGTAGCGTCTGCACGACCAGAAGGGGCCGGTCTTTCCGGTGCGCTGGCGCGTGGGTGCGCCGCACTGCGGGCAAGCGGGTCCCTGGGGAACCTTGATGGACAGCGAGGTGCTGCCGTACTGCGCGATCAATTGCGAAATCCATGCGGCCTGCTTGCCGATGAACACGTCCAGGGTGAGCTGCCCGGCCTCGATCATGTCGAGCGCCTGCTCCCACACAGCGGTGGTTCCGGGGTCGGCAATCGCTGCGGGCACGGCGTCGATCAACGTGAATGCTGCATCCGATGCGCGAATGGAGCGTCCCTTTTTCACGAGATATCCCCGCGTCAGCAGGCCGGTGATGATGTTGGCGCGCGTGGCTTCGGTGCCGATGCCCGTCGTGTCCTTCAACTTCTGTTTCAGGCGCGGGTCGGTCACGAAGCGCGCCACGCCTTTCATCGACTTGACCAGTTCGCCCTGGGTATAGGGCTTGGGTGGCAGTGTCTTGAGCGCCTTGATTTCGGCCTCGGCCACCTGGCATGGCATGCCCTCGCGCAGGGCGGGCAGCACCTGGCTGCGCGCCGTGGCTTCACCGTCCTCGTCCGCTTGCGGCTCGGCCAGCACCAGGTGCCAGCCCTTGACGACCACCTGCTTTCCGATGGCCGCCAGCTTCTGCTGGCCACTGGAAAGCTCGGCGACGGTGCGGTCGAACTCGTGGTGTGGGAGGAATTGCGCGAGGTAATGCGCGCGGATCAGCCGGTACACCGCCAGTTCCTTCTCGCTCATCGCAGAGAGGTTCGCGGGTTCGAGCGTCGGGATGATGCCGTGGTGCGCCGTGACCTTGCCGTCGTTCCAGGCGCGTGAGCGCTGGGAGCGGTCGAGTTGGCCCATGATCGGGCGCAGTGAGGGATCGGTCTTGAGCAAGCTGTCCAGGACCATGGGAACCTCGGCGAACATGCTTTCGGGCAGGTAGCCCGAGTCGGAGCGTGGGTACGTGGTGGCTTTGTGGGTCTCATACAGGGCCTGGGCGATCTCCAGGGTCTCCTGCACGTCCAGCCCAAGCTGCTTGGAACAAACCTCCTGCAAGGTGCCCAGGTCGAACAGCAGTGGTGGGCCTTCGCGCACGCGCTCGGTCTCGACCGATACCACCTGGGCAGCACCCGCAGCGCGGATCTGCTGCGCGGCCTGCTGGGCGATGGGCTGCTGCAGGCAGCGGCCGGCATCGTCGGTGCAGCCATCGGGCGGAACCCATTGCGCGCTGAAAGCCTGGCCGCTCGCGGACAGGGACACGTCGATGGCCCAGAACGGCACCGACTTGAAGACCGCGATCTCGCGGTCGCGGTCCACGACGAGCTTGAGCGTCGGCGTCTGGACGCGGCCGACGGACAGCACGCCGTCGTAGCCGGCCTGCCGGCCCAGCACGGTGAACAACCGGCTGAGGTTCATGCCCACCAGCCAGTCGGCGCGCGAGCGCGCCAGCGCCGAGTAGTACATCGGCAGCGTGTCGGAGGACGGCCGCAGCTTGCCGAGCGCGGCGCGGATCGACGCATCGTTGAGCGCCGACAGCCATAGCCGCTCGATGGGGCCGCGGTAGCCGCACAGGTCGATGATCTCGCGGGCGATCAGCTCGCCCTCGCGGTCGGCATCGGTGGCGATGACCAGATGGGTCGCCTTCGCCAGAAGCGCTTTGACGACCTTGAATTGCGTGGCGGTCTTCGGTTTGACCTCGACCCGCCACTGCTGGGGAACGATGGGCAACTGCTCCAGCGACCAGCGTTTGAGCGCCGCGTCATAGACCTCGGGGGCTGCCGCTTCTACGAGATGGCCGATGCACCAGGTGACGGTGACGCCGGAGCCGCTGAGACAGCCTTCACCGCGCTGCGTCGCGCCGAGAATCCGGCCTATGTCTTTGCCCTGGGAGGGCTTCTCGCACAAAAACAGCCGCATGTCCGTCCATCCGAATTCCGTGGTTCATTGAGTTGCTGGAGTCGAGGATGCCGAGCACCACCAGGGGCAGCAGCAAACAAGCCGCATGCGGTGGCGACCACTTTCACGGGATGGGATGGCGGGGACGGGAGTGGCGTTCGGCCGGGGATGTGCGGGCCGGGAGCCGCGATTTTCGGGCGCGCGTGGAAGCCGGTGGACGTTGATGGAGCTATCCCCTGGGGATAGCTCGCAAGGGCATGGGGCGACGGACGACTGCCGCCGCCCCATGCCGGATCACTTCCTGCGCTTCGGCTCCTTCGGCGCGGTCGGTTCCGGGGTGGCCTGGGGTTTCGGCTGCGTGTCCTGCGTGGTCTCCTGCTGCCTGGGGCTGAGGGTCACGGACTCGATGCGGAACGGCAGGATGCCGACACTGCGCGCGTTGATCTGCCAAGTCTCGCGCGGCTGATCCTCGTTGTCCGTCCAGGGTTCGCGCTCCATGCGGCCGACGACCAGCACACGCATGCCTTTCTGGTACAGGTCCTTCCAGTGCGCGGCGTCGCGGTGCCAGATTTCCACCGGCGCCCAGAAGCCGCCGCGATCCTCGAAGTCACCGCCTTTGGTGGGGACGGGGTTGTCGAAATACACGTTCAGCCGCAGCAGGCGCCGCGGCTCGTCGTTGCCGTTGGGGAACTCCCGGTACTCAGGGGGCGAACCGATGTTGCCCTCGCCAGAAAAATGCGTGCTCATGTTGCAATCTCCGTGGTGGTTGAAATACCCGTACCTGGTCGGCGACGGGCGCTGGGGTGCCTGGCGCGATCACCGATCACGCATGGCGGGTGGCGTGGACTTGAGTCGGCGCAGGTAGGCGTCTTCCGCCTCGGCGGCCTTGCTGGCGCACTCCTGGGCCTGCCTGCCCAAGGTGTGCAACAGGCTGATCTGCATGTTCAGCGTGATGCGCTGAAGCTCGATGGCGTGCAGGTCGGCCAGCAGGTTGACCGGCGTACTGGTGCTCGCCATCAGCTCCTGCCACAGGGCCACGCCCATGGCCGAGCGGTCGTGCCTGCGCCAGCGAAGAAACGTCGTTCCCGCGCCAGTTGCCTGCTGGGCCAGCTCCACGGGCAGCAGATGGAAGGGATGCCCGGCTGCCTGTTGCAGCACCAGTCGCTGCGCCAAGCCAATCAACTCGTCGCGCATGGCAAAGCACTGGTTGGCCCAGTCCTCCAGACTCCCCTTACCTTTAAAAGGAAAAGGTCGTAAAAGGCCTTTTAGAGAGCCTGCGTGTTCCAGCCTCATGAAGGCTGTCTGTTGCAGCGGGCGGAAGTAGCGGGTTTCGCGATTCGGGTCGCTCATGCCTGCTCGTCCTCGCCGGCCGTCGTTTCGGGAGCCTCGGTGGCGGCGGCTTCGTCGCTGGCGGATGGTGCTGCGGCAGGACCGTCACCGCGCTGCTGCAGACCACGGCGCACGATGGGCGGCGCGAACTTCGAGCGGCGCGTGCCCTCCAGCACGTCCTGCGGCAACTCGCCGTACTTCTCCAGCGCCGCCCGCGCAGCCGCATTCTTGGAAGCGAAGTCGTCGCGGGTGCAGCCCGAGTAGCGGTACTGCTGGGCCAGGCTGAAAAGACTGCGCAGCGCATGTGCGCCTTCGTTGAGCCAGCGTTCGAGCGTCGAGCGATCGATCAGCGCGGTGTGGTGGGCGAGGATCAGCTTGCGGGCGATGTCGTCGTAGTCGGCCAGCAGGTACACCGCGGCAAAGCCCAACTGCGCATTGACGAACAGCGGCAGCTTGACGGGCTGCACGTTGAGGTTCTCGCCCAGGGTGAGTGCCGGCGGCACGCTCGCCAGGGCCTGGTCCACTTGCTCGCGCAGCGATTGCAGCGTGGCCTTGGTCTGGTCGAGCTTGTCCTCGATGCGCAGCATCCAGAAGTCGCTGTACGGGTCGTCCTGCTCCGAGCCGCGCCGCATCTTGTTCATCTGGGCGATGTAGCCGTTCAGGCCGACGATGCCCGGTCGCCCCTCGGCAGCGGCGCGGCCGTGCCAGATGCGCGAGGCGTGGTGCGTGTGCAGCGTCAGCGACATCGCGCTGCGCAGGGAGCCGAGATTCAGTTGCAAGGGTTCGTTGGTAGTTGCCATGGTGTCCGCTCGTTGTTGGAAAAGAGCGGCCAGCTTCGGCAGGAAGCGGAAGGCAGTCAGTCAACAAACCGAAACCCGCCCGTCCCCGGTTCAGGGCGTGGGGGACGCCGGTAGCGCGAGCTATCCCCAGGGGATAGCTCCATGGAGCGCCAAGGAACGCTGCACGCCTGGATCAGCGTGGACAGGGCCGATCCCGCGGCAGGCGATCGGGGCTTGGCGTGCAGCGGTTCTACGTCGTAGCCATCAGTGGAACTATCCCCAGGGGATAGTTCTGCTGACAGCCACCGGCATCCACTTCACCACCTTGCAGGCTCGCTCACTTGCTGGCGAGCAGGTTGCGCAGCCGCTCGATGTGCTGCTTGGCGACTTCTGGCGGCACTGGCTTACCCTGCGGCTGGGATGGTGGCGGTGCTGGTGGTGGCGGCCGCTCGTTCGGCGCAACGGGCGCCGATGGCGCGTCCTTCTTGGCCCAGGCGTTGAACTCGCCATGGATGGCCCGCTGGATGATGCCGAACAGATACCCCGCAGGATTGCGGATGCCATGGTTGCTGCATCGTGCAGCCCATTCGTCCAGCACCGCCTGCCTCAGAGCAGCATCGACCTGCTGTAGTGCCACCCGAGCACCTGTCTGCTGCTCTGCCTTCAGTTCCGCGAAGCGCTTGGGCCATTGCAGATCGCCCAGCGCGCGCGCTTGCGCGGTAGTACGTACTTCATCAATACGACTACTACGTACTGTACGGGCCTGCTTCGGATTCCGAAGAGAGGCGTCTGACGCGGGTTTCGGCCCTGCTTCGGATTCCGAAATGGGGTCGTCAGGATTCCGAAGAAGGCTCGTCGGCCCTTCTTCGGAATCGTGAGTGGCATCCTCTTGTGGATAACTTTCGGTCGCCGTGATGCCCTGGCTGGCGAGGCGTTCGGCCAGGACCTGCAGCCGTGACGGCAGCGTGCGGCCGGACAGCAGCGGGTCTTCCGCGATTTCCTTGAGCGTGTTCAGGCCGACCATCTGGACGGCCTTGGCCGAGTGGCCGAGGGACTGGTTGACCAGCGCCAGGTAATCGGCGTCGAGCTGCATCGCTTCAAAGGGCGTCAGCGGCTCGTCGTGCAGGACATAGAGGTTGCCGAGGATGCGGCCAGACTTGGGGTCGCGGCGGCGCCGCACCAGGCTCAACCATCGGGTGAGGCGCAACAGCGTCAGCGCTCGGGCCACGGTCTCATGCGATGCCTGCCCGGCACAGGGCATCGAGGCCAGCCAGGGCCGAAGCTGCTCATACGTCGGAAATGCGGTCACGCCATCGTCGTTGAGCATCAGCCGGAACACTTGCCATGCGTTGCGCTCCAGGGGCGTCAGGCGGCGGTCGAGGAACAGCCGCCGCGGCACGGTCTCGTGCCGGTTGCCACTGAACAGGAAGGCATCGCCGGACGCCTGGGCCGCCGGTGTCGGGGCAGGCGTGGGCACACTGGCGTTGGGCTTGGGCGCAAGGTCTTTCAGTGCAGCATCGAACAAGTCTGCGAGTGCGACGGGGCCACGGCGTGGTGTGGTGTCGTCCACGGCCATGGCTCAACCCAACCCTTGATCGACCCAGCTTTTGATCGAGGCCCAGACGACCGACAGAGGCAGCGACATGCCTTCGGCCAGGTCCATGGCAGCGTCGAGGATGGAGGTTTCGTCTTCGAGATCGACGTTCCTGCTGCTGGTCACGGCCTTCCACCGCCGCCATAGTTCCGTGTCTTGTTTCTCGTCCAGTACAGGATGACGGCCCTTGCGTTTGGGCAGACCGAGGATTTCGCGGCGAAGCGCCACCTCCTGGTGGGTCAGGCCATAGAACCGACTGACCATCTCGGTGCTGGCCCCCAGGCGCAACATGCGATCGACGGTCGCGATTTCCTTCTCCACGTCCTGCGCCTGCGAGAGCAGACGCCGGAGCACCTCGCGATTCACGGACACGGAACACCACGAGACATTGGCGTTGGCCAGCACGCTCACCATGGCGGGATGCTTGAGCGCATCCAGCTCGGCCTCGCTGAAACCCATCGCCTTGCAGCGGCGCAGTTGCCCATTGCGCAGGTCATAGAGCGCCTGGGCGATGACGGCTTGGTTGAGTGGGTGTGGTGCGGACATGCTGGCCTCCCTCGCTCACGTTCCAGCGTCCGCAGCACCGGCTTCGAGGTCGAGCAGGCGCCGGGCCAGCCGCAGCAGCCGGAACAGCTTGACCAGTGCGGTGTCGCTCAGTCGCCGGGTTGCGTCGCCCTGTCCGTGCAGCAGCGCCGGCAGGTCGGTGACGACTTGCCCGCTGTCCAGGCCGACGTCGACGGGTTGCTGGCCGGCCAGACACGCCAGTAGCGCCAGGACGGCACGGCCCAGCGGCGCCGGGGTCTGGGTGCAGGCACGGCAGGCGAAGCCGATGCCGCCTGGACGGTCATCGATGCACTCGTCCAGGTCGGCCTCGTCCGCGATCTCCCGGGCGAACTGCGCGATGTGGATGCGCAAGCGCTCGGGCGTGTTCAGGCTCGGGTCGATGTACCAGACATCGGAGATTGGATAGAGCCCGCCGGCCTGCACCGGGATGGACTGCAAGACATTCGCCGAGAAGTCGGGCGGCAGGGCATCACCCAACTGGTCGGCGACCATGCGCTGGATGGATTGGAGCCGTTCGGTCGTCGGTGCCGGCGAGACGATGTGTTGCTGAAGCAGGTCGTCATCCGCTGCCAGACTGGCCGTACTCGGCTGGCTGGCATCCGCGTCGCTCTCGCTCGCCGAGGGGGACGTCGCAGGTCTGCCTGCAGGCGGTGGCGCCGGTGCAAGCCGTGCGGTGGGCGGCGTGGTGTTGGCAGGTGAGCGCGAGATGGCCCCCGGCTCCGGCAATGCAGGTGGTGTCGTCGCGGGGGGCGTCGGGTCGCTGACCAAGGCGCGCTGCCGGCTCTCGGATTCGGTCATGTCCAAAGCGAGCACGTCGTAATCGACGCCCAGCAGCTCGGACATTTGGCCGATCAGCTCGTCTTGTACGCGCTGCGCGGAGAACTCGTCGGCCTGGATGTCGAATTGCGACAGCACTTCCTGAAAGAACTCGTCGAAGTCCTGAACCAGCGAGCGGCCCTTGGCGTAGCGCTCCCACGCGAGCATGCAGGCCTTGCGCATGACCGACAGGCGTTCGACCTGATGGCGGCCGAGGCCGCCATAGAGCACAGTGGGGATGGCGGGCAGAAGGTAGCGCACCGCGTCGTTCATGCGGCTGATGTGCGACTGCTGGACCGGGAAGCCATCGGCGGCCAGGCGGCGGGCCAGTTCGGACTGGCTCAGGGCGGCGCCGCTTTCCTGCTCGTAGAACTCGCGCGCCTTCTCGACGCCGAGGGCGCGCTCGATGAAGGTGAGGCCGCCGCGCAGTTCGTTCTCGGCCAGGTGGCCGGTCAGCATGACGACTTCGCCGCGGCTGGGCCACGGCCGGAACAGGCACGATATGCGGAAAAACTGCTCGTCCTTGGTCTCCGACCACAGTTCGCGCAGGATCGCCAGCCGCGTGTTGCCGCCGTTGCGGATGATGTAGTGGTCCTCGCCAGGCCGTCGGGTGATGGCCGGTGCCGCATCCAAGCCGCGCTCGCGGATGGATGCCTTGATTTCCTCATAGGCCGGATTGCGCTTCTTGCGCGGGTCATGGTCGTAGGGGCGTAACTGGTCCAGGGTCACGACCATGGGTGTGTCGGCGATCGGGTCGCTCAAGGCCGACGCGGCCGGGCCGCTGCGCTCGAACCCTGCCGCGAGCAGCTTGCCGGCCATTTGCTGGGAGGTGATCTCAGCCATGGCTGCCTCCCAGCGCTTGGGATCGTGCCTCGCGCTCGGCGCGGCGGATCTGCGCACGGGCGTTGAGGGCGGCCCGGTGGTCGCTGGCCGTCGAACTGGTGTAGATCGCGGCACAGCCTGCCTTGGTGAATTTGAGGTGGCCGCCCGGCGTGCGCTTGACGTGCCAGCCTTCACCGACAGCGAACTCGATCAGGGCGCGCAGCCGTTTGTGCCCTCGGGCAAGTTCATGTGCGTTCGCCATGGGGCCTCCCGGTATCAAGAGGGACTGGCGAACGGCCGGACACCGCGGCAAATCGGTGTTGCCACTGCGGGAACAGCTCGCCGGCGAGGCCGCGCATGGTGTCGAGCGCGGCGGGGGCGACTCTGCCCGGTGGCTGGCGGTATTCGACCCGATGCACTGGCAGGCCGCGCGTCGCGGCGCGCGGATAGGCTTCGATGGCCGGCACGTCGGTGGTCAGCACGCGGATGCCGGCATGGTCCTGGAACAGGTCGCGCAAGGCCTGCTGGATCAGTCGGGCGTTCGCCGACACGGGGTGGACGCGGTTGATGAGCAGGTGCAGCGGTGGCGGCTCGATGCCGAGGTGCCGGTACGGTGCGATGTCTTCGAGCAACTGCATGGTGCCGCGCCGCAGTTCGCGCGCCGCGAGGATTTCCGGGGTCACGGGCGACAGCGCAACGTCGGAGGCGAGCACCGCCATCTCCAGCAGCACCGAGCGCGCGCCCTGGGTGTCGATCAGCACCAGGTCATAGAGGGGAGCCAGGACCGGCAGCAGGTGCCGTAGCCGCAGGCGCCCATCCGGCGCGTGCAGCAGCAAGGTGTTCAACTCGCCCCGGTGGTCGTTGGACAGCACCAGGTCCAGGCCCGAAATGATTGTGCGGGACACGAGCTGGCCGAGGTCGCGCTCGTTGAAGGCCAGCAGCTCATAGATGCCACCAGGCGCACGGTGTTCCAGTTCGTAGTAGGACGACAAGGTGGGCTGCACGTCGAGATCGAGCAGCAGCACGCGCAGCCCCGCGTCGGCGACGAGCCCGCCCAGGTTCGCGGCCGTGGTGGTCTTGCCGACGCCACCTTTCGTTGAAATGATGGATACAACCTGCATGGCGTTCTCCGTGTGAGGATGGAAGGTCCGCGGGAGAACGGGTCAGGCCCGGTTGTTGACGCGCTCGGCGATCCACTGATCGATTTCGATGGAATCCCAGCCGACGGCGCGCACACCCAGGCGCAGCGCCTGCGGGAACTGGCGCTTCTTCATCAGGTTGTAGATGTGGGCGCGCTTAAAGCCGGACTTCGCTTCGACTTCTTCCAGACGCAAAATGCGGCGCTCGTTGGGTGGCAGTACAGGTGTTTGCGACATGGCGGTCACTCCTGAACGCTCAGTGGCGTTTGTTGGCGTGACCTCTATTCAATAGACACGGCTGCGGAAAGACATTGCAAATGCAATCTCCGCGACTGCACATACAAGCTGGCAATCCTCAGAGCGTGGCGCTATGCAGCCGGCGTCTGGCCGTGGCGAACTTGCCGTTCAACGTCCGCTCGGCGATCCCCATGACGCCGTGGTGATGGGCGACCAGTGCGCTGACCACAGCCTCCTGCGTCTTGAAGCTGGAGTACGGCGTGCCCGAGGGCGACTGGCCGAGCATCAGCTCCAGCATGCCCCCGATGATGTTCAGGTAGGTGGCCTCGGCCCGATCGCTGATCGGGCACTGCGCGCAGGCGGGAATCACCGTGGACTGCTTGAGCAGCGCGTCGTGCTTGCCCTGCAGCTCGCGAAGTTGGCGCTTGGACTGTTCCAAGGCGGATTTCAGGGCGAGCTGCTCAACCAGCATGGCTTGCCCAGTCTCCAGCGAGATGAAGGGATGGGTGATGCGCTCGCTGCGGGAAAAGAGAAAGCCTGGTCGCTGTTCGGGGTATTGCTGGCGCATCCAGCGCTTCAGATCGACATGGCGGACGGTGAGATCGAGAGAGTCGATCAGTTCGGTGTCGTGCGTCGTGATGCCGTCCTGCCCGAAGGGCAGCTCCCCATTGAGGATGCCGTCATAGATGCGTTCGGTGTACAGCCGCAGTTCGCCCCAGCGTGGGCAGTCCAGCGAAAGTGGCAGGTTCCGGGGCGACGAAATCGAGGCCAGAATCACCTGCTCGTACCGCAGCAGCCCGGCCCAGCGGATGGACGCTTCGATCGGGCGATAGAACACCTTTGATGTGGGTGCATCATTCTTGTTCTCTTGCATGCTCCGTCTCCTTCCAGGAGAAGAACTACATGGCCGACTCCTTTGCCGCCGACCTCATGGCCGGCGTGTTGTCTGTGCAGGAAGCGAGCCCAGAGGGCGGCTTCGTCATTGGGCTTGAGTACCTCTTACCAGTCGGCGCTACTGGTAGCCGTCGTGTGCTCGATGTGTAAAAATTCATCGACTAGAAGGTCGAGCATCAAGACGCAGGCTCGACAGTGACGCTCACGCTATCAGGGTCGTAAGAAGTTGCGGCCCCTGCAAAACCGTCTGGGTATGGCCTGATATGCCAACGGTCTCAAGGGGTGCGAAGGGGATCGCAATCGTCATCCAACGTCAAGCTGGACGCAGCGAATCCGCTCCCGTCATGTTCATCCCGGCATCCTGATATATCCATAAAGAATCGCGCGCCGACGCACCATGGCTAGGGTGTGCGTTCTTCCGGCGTGGCTTGCGCAGACGGCACCGCAATGCGCGGTGCGCGCCTTTCCACGGTGGCATCCGAACTGCCCCGACATCGGAAGCCTGCTGCCTAGTCGGCATCGCGGTAAAGATGCAGAAGCAGAGAACGGGATATGGGGCGCTAGTTCGAGTCCACGCGGATGGCGATGTGCGGGGTGCGGGTCTGGTGCGTGGAGTGTGCGTCTTTGGACGTCGATGGATTTCTTTGGACGAACTTGTTGCCGGGGACGAAAAACAAGGCTACAATTGAGGTCTTCGCTGGCCACCTCGGCGAAGAAAGTGTTCGGGAAACAACGACTTACGCGCCTAGTAAATGTCTCGTTTCCCGCTCCAGATTATTTTCTGCAGACTTCTGCTGGCGTCTGTAGAACATTGAAAAAAAGGAGCTCCGGCTCCTTTTTTCGTTCCAGCGGCTGCCGCGGAAATCCCCCATATCTATCCGCCCGATGGGTTTTCAGGCGAAGGCCCAGCGCGTCATTCTGCCGGTTCCAGGCCGGCCAATTGCTCCAGGATCAACGCGCGCAGCCATAGATTGTCATCCGCGCCATTGTTTTTGCCATGCCAGTAGAGCGAAACCGAATACTTCGGCAGCGCGATCGGCAAGGCGCAGAAACGAAGACCCGCCAGCGCCTGGAAAGAACGCGCGACGTGGAGCGGCACGGTGCTAATGGCAGCCACGTTCTTGAGCAGGGAAATCAGGCCCGCGTAATGACTGGTCGATGTCAGCACCCGGCGCTGCATGTCATAGGGCATCAGCCCCGTATCGACCACACCGTGCGGCTGACGCAGGCTGCTGACCACGATATGCGGCAGGGCCACGAACTCGGCCAGGCTGATGTCGCCATCCAGCGGGACGCGCCCCGGGTCGTACATGCAGACGTAATCAGCCTGTACGCAGACCTGCGCTCCCAGGCTCTCAGCGCGCTCATAGGGCGGAGGACTGAGCGCTACGTCGATGACATCCTGCTCCAGCATATCGACCACGCTGGTGCGTGACAACTGCACGGTATTCAAGCGGATGAGCGGGTGATGCGTCTGCAGGTGCTCCAGCAAGCGCGGTGCCAGCGTGACTTCCAGGTCATCGCTCAGGCCCAGCACAAAAGTACGCCGGTCCTGGTCCGGATCGAACACCACGTTCTCCGACAGCGCTTCCTGGATGGCCTGCAATGGCCCGGCCAGCCGTTCGGCGATGCGCCGCGCCTGCGGCGTGGGCTCCATGCCCGATGGCATGCGCACGAACAGCGGGTCGCCCAGTACCTCGCGCAACCGGGCGAGGGCGGCGCTGACCGCCGCCTGGGTGACGTACAGGCGTTCGGCAGCGCGCGTGACGCTTCCCTCGCGCATCAGGACCATGAAGACAACCAGCAAATTCAGGTTAACGCGGCGCAGATAACTTTCATTTAAGGTCGACATAAAAAATCTTTGTTTCGTGTGCAGCAACGCTGCCTGGAATACTGGGGCTCCAATAATCCAAACGCCCCGATCATGCCCCGCCCCTTTTCCACCGCTGCCAGCGATGCCGATCTTGCCCATGCGACAAGCCTGCGCCGCCGCCTGCACCGGCACCCTGAATTGCAGTTCGAAGAACATGATACGGCGGCCCTGGTCGCATCGGAACTGCGCGAGCTAGGTTACAGCGTCCGCACAGGCGTGGCTGGCACCGGCGTCGTGGCTGATCTGCAAAGCCGTCCGGACGGCCGTTGCCTGGCCTTGCGGGCAGACATGGATGCGCTGCCGATCACCGAACGCACCGGGCTGCCTCATGCGTCTGCTCAAACCGGAAAAATGCACGCCTGTGGCCACGATGGCCACACCGCGAGCCTGTTGCTCGCGGCCAGGCTGCTGGCGCGCGAACGCGACAGCCTGAACGGCCGCGTGCGCCTGATCTTCCAACCTGCCGAAGAAACGGGCCAGGGCGCTGCCGCCATGGTGGCAGCCGGCGCGCTGGAGGACGTGGACGCCATTTTCGCCTACCACAACCGCCCTGGCCTGCCCCAAGGGCAGATCGCGCTGCGGCCAGGACCGACTTGCGGCGGCGGAGACCGCATCGAAGTCGTCGTCCATGGCGCGGGAGGCCACGCCTCGCGCCCCCATCTGGGGGTCGATCCCATCTATGTCGCCAGCCTGCTGATCCAGGCTTGGCACGGCATGATGTCGCGCCACTTGTCGGCCCTGTCCAGCGGCGTCCTGTCGATCACCAGCCTGCAAGCCGGCTCGCCTGCCAACGGCGGCTCCATCCCCAGCCGCTGCGACATGCTGGTCAATCTGCGCTATGACAGCCCGGAAACCCGTGAACGCCTGACCGCGCAACTGACGCGCCTGGCCGAAGGGCTGTGCGCCGCGCACGGCGCCCGGTTTGAACTGCGCACCCTGTCCAGCATCCCGGCCGTGGTCAACGACGACGCCATGACGAACCTGGCCATCGCCGCGTTGCGCGACGGCGCCCCCGGGCCGGCACATGTGCTCAGCGCCTTGCCCACGTTGGGCGGCGAGGATTTCTCCTTCTACCTGGACAAAGTCCCCGGCTGCCTGTTCTTTGTCGGCGTAGGCGAAACCCACCCCGACCTGCACAGCGATATCTACGACTTCTGCGATGCCGTGCTGCCCGTCGCCGCCGGGGCCTACGCGCGCATCGCCCACGCGTTCCTGGCGCACCGCTGACGCGCGCGCTTTGCACCAAAAAAAACTACCAACTACGAGAGGGAAAAACGACCATGGAAATGCAATCAGCCGCCCCGGCCGCGCACACGCCACCGGATATTGCCAAGCAAGAGCAAAGCCGCCGCAAGATCATTTTCGCCTGCACCATAGGCGGAGCGCTGGAATGGTTCGACTTCGGCTTGTACGGGCTTTTCGCCATTTACATTGGACGCACGTTCTTTCCCGCCGACAACCCGACGGTCTCGCTCATCATCGCCTTTTCCACCTATGCCATCGGCTTTGTCGTGCGCCCGCTGGGCGCCCTGCTGATCGGACGCTATGCAGACCGGCAAGGCCGCAAAAAAGCGCTTTCACTCAGCATGCTCCTCATGGGACTGGGCATTCTCATCATGGTGGCCACCCCGTCCTACGCCAGCATCGGCCTTGCCGCGCCCGTCATGATCGTGCTCGCGCGCATCATTCAGGGCCTGTCGACCGGCGGCGAGATCGGCGGCGCGCTGTCGTTCCTGGTGGAATCCGCCCCTCCGGAAAAACGCGGCTACTACGCCTCCTTCCAGCAACTCAGCCAGACCGGCTCTTTTATCCTGGCGGGAGGCCTGGCATGGGCCCTCACGGCTTTTTTCAGCGCGGAAGCCATCTCCAACGGCGCCTGGCGCATTCCCTTCGCTCTGGGCTTGCTCATCGTTCCCATGGGCTATTACGTACGCAGGCAACTCGATGAGTCGCCGCTGTTTCAGCGCGAAGCCGAAACCACGGTCAAGCACTCGCCGCTGTCGGAGCTCTTCACCCACAACCTGCCGCAAGTGCTGTGCGGCATAGGCGTGGTTGCCCTGTGGACCGCGTGCAGCAAGATCACCAGCAGCTTCATGCCGGCCTATGCGGTCAAGGAACTGCACATGACCATAGATTCGCCCTACCTGGGCCTGCTCGCCGTAGGCGTGGCGCTGTTGGGCGCCCCTTGGGTAGGCAAGCTCTCCGATCGGGTCGGGCGCAAGATTCTCATGGCGGGTTCGGCGCTGGTCATGATACTGACCGTCTATCCCTCGTTCTGGATCCTCGACCATTTCCGTCTGCCGTGGGTGCTGATCGCTCAGCAGTTCTTCCTGGCTATCTTGATGGTGATCTATAGCGGCCCGGCCTCCGCAATGCTGGCCGAACTCTTTCCCACTCGCGTCCGCTCGACAGCGGTAGGCGCAACCTACAACATCTCGGTGACGGTTTTTGGCGGTTTTGCGCCCTTGTTCGCTACCCTGTTGGTAGACTGGACCGGCGATCCGAAGTCCGTGGCCCTGTACTTCATTTTCGCTGGCGTGCTGAGCCTGATTTCGGTGTGCCTGGCCAGCGACAAGACGGGCCGCGCCATCGATTGATGGATAGCGCGGCCTATCCGGCGCAAATGATTTTCATCGGCTGCGGCGGGCTCGGCTTCACGGCCGTCAAACGAGCCCGCCGACTTCGCGGCGGGGTCTTCGCGCAAACCGAACACCCCGCCACCGGCGCCTGACGGCTGAGCCTCAGAAGCGCACGGCCAGCTTCAGTATGCCCGACTGCTGCCGGTTGCCGCCGCCGAATTGCGCGTCATAGGCTATGCCGGCCGTGGTGTTGCGCGCGATCGCCATCTCGGCGCCCAGGCCCAACACCGCGGCGTTGCGCGCGATCGGCACGCCCGTCACGGAGAACGTGCTGCCGCCGTCGAAGGCCAGCTGCTGCTTGGGCTTCACATCGCCCATGGCATGGCGCCAGCCCAGCGACGCGGTCAGGCGGCCAGGCGCGCGCTCGGAGCCGAACTCCCAGCCGCCGCGCAGGCCCAGCGTGCTGCTGGTCACGTCATCGGTGCTGCCATTCCCGCGCAGCGCCGCCGTGCCGCCCGATTCCTCGAAACCGCGGGTGCGCAGCTGGTTCCACGCCAGGCCCGCGAAGGGTTCGATGGTGTAGGCATCGCCCAGCGGCAGCTTGTAGCCGAGTTCGGTGAACAGTTGCGTCGACGAGGCGTTATAGGACGACTTGAGACGCTGGTTCAGGCTGCCGGCCACGACGTCGCGCTTCGTGTCGATGTCGTGCCAGGTGTAGGCCGCGCCCGCCATGAAGCGGATATTGC
>CALMPB010000389.1 GCA_937871985.1 uncultured Burkholderiaceae bacterium | reverse complement strand
TTTAAGGCGGTGCTTGGCACCACTTTGCAGGAATTTGGTAGGCGGTATTGGAATCAGAAGCGCCGCGCAAGCCTTTGATTTATTAGGCATGAGGCAAACATGCACCATTCCCTTACCCTCATTCCTACCCTTATTCCGGCTTGCTCGAATCCGGCCGGGTCCGGCTGTTCTTCCGCAAGCAGAAGGCGAAGCGCGGTAAGTTCAGCCACTGGTTCTGGGTGGCCAAGCGCGCGGAACGGGTCTAGAAGACCAGGAATATGCGCGGCAGGCGCCCCGGTATAGATGTCGCCGCGCCCACCCTAACTCGTCGCGCAAATGCCCCACTGAAGTGTCGACGTGGGTATGCTACAACCCGACACAGGTGATAATTTCTTCGTCGGGAGATCTAGATGGGTCAGGCAAAAGTTCGAAAGAAAATGGATCCGCTTTTTGGGAAAGTACCGCAGCAGCGCCAAACCCGGGGCATTGTTCTCACTTCCCCGTTTAGGATATCGGGGGCTGACGTCCGCGTTCCAGCTCATGCACTGGATCCCGTCGAATTGCGGTATGCGTTGCTGTTTTGGGACAAAGTTGCTTGGCCAGAGAACAACATCATCGCCTTTGAAACGCCGTCAGAAATCAGGGCGCTTATGGACATGGGCGTTCTAATTCGTCCCAGAAGTGAGCTTACAGGACGGGGAGCTGGGGGCGCCGCCCTATTGCAAACGCAAATGCAATCCTTCGAGAAGCTGGAAGCGGCTGCCCCCGGCTGCTGGTCCATGTCTCAGAGCGATGAGACTTTTGCTGTCTTGGCGGACCGCCCCCAAACTCGCAGCCTTCTTGTGACGCTGACCCAGGCGGTTCCGATTCCTGCAGGCGACGTGCCGTTTGAAGAAATCTTGAACTTTAAACAACGAAGACTTCCGGAGCTATATCGTTTTCGAGCCGAGGTCGAGGAACTGTATACCCGCGTGATAAGTAGTGCTGACAAAGCACTTGCATTCCGTCAAGCGTCGGAGCGAATTGAAGGCGCTTGCGTGGACTTGATCAAGGTGAACAAGGAGTGGAGCTTCCGGTCACTTCTCTCGAGCATCGACTGGTCCCTGAAAATTAACGGTTCCGACGTTTATACCGGCATTGGAACCGCCGCGGCTGCCTTACATAATCTAGACGCCATTACTTCGCTGGGGATTGGTGCAGCCGCATCGACCATATCTGCGTCCGTTCGATTGGCGCGCAATGTGGCGGCAAAGACGCAGTCGCCGTATCGCTATGTTGCCAAGGCGCATCATGAGCTCAAGTTTTAAGATAGTCGCAAGCAATCGCTCGCGCGCGGGTTCAGAGAGCGAAAAAACCGCCTTAATCCGTCACGCTGGGATCGTCGAGATCGTCAGGAAAAAGCTCAACAAACGATCCAAAAACGTTGCTCTTTCCGGAATCAACGTCCACTACCACGAGCTTATCGGTCGCACCATCAAGGAAGCCGTCTTGGGTGATCATGTACACAATCCCCTCAGGCGTGAAGTTGGTCGTGATAGCCATCAGCTGGCGGTGTTTTTCTACCACCGGGATGCTGCCACACAGCAATAATGTCTCGTGGAGCGCAGCTTCTTTAGCGCTCGCGCCATCAGCGTTGGCGAAATCATAAAAGAGGATTAGTCTCGGCATCTTTAGCAAATTTGATACGTTGTGGATGTTCGCGCAAAAGGTAACACGAATTCCCGGCCTGGGGCCTGCCGAGGCAGCAGCTTACCGAGAATCGCACAGCCGCCTCCATTCCTTATTTCTTTCCAATATCTGCCGCCGGATATCGGGTGGCGTCGCGTCGACTTGCGCCGCGTCTGCGAAAAAGATCGGTCTTGAATGATCGCAATATTCAACGCCGACCCTGACGGGCGCCGCGCACCCAGTCGCGCTCAAGCTCATCAGCAATAGCGTCATCGCCCATACGGGCCGTTTCAAGCTGCACATCGCGCGCCTCCTGGCGAGCCTTCGCCGCCTGTTCGTTGATCTGGTCCTGCCGCTCCTGCCGCTCTGCCTGCCGCCCCGTGGCGCGCCCCCGGTAGAAGACGCTGGCCAGCGCCGCCAGCGCCAGGCCGACCAGCAGGAGCCAGCCCTTGATTCGTTCAAGCCACGGCAGCATTTCCACCTCCCACCTCTGTGACTGCCTGGGCGTATAGCCCGCCCCAGGTCTGCGGGTGCGGCTTGCCGGGCCGCCAGGTCCGGATGTACATGTCCCAACCGCCTTTCGCATCACCGACCGCAGGCAGGCGCCAGGCGTCCGTCCACATGAGCAGGCGCGCGAAGGCTGCCGCCAGTACATCGTCAGTCTCCAGCGCTGGATGAACGTCGGCCGCGACCGGCGCCACGCCGTGCAGACCGCAGATCCTGTATGCATGCTCGCGGCTGGCCGGATGGGTCAGCACCCCACGCACCCCGCCCCCGCGCTCAAACTGCCACAGCCCGCGGGCCGGTCCATTGCCAAGCTGCCGCCGATGCAGAAAGCGACTTTCTTGCAGGCCGATAGCCAGCATCTGGACGCGCGCCGCAGGCGTGTCCATCTTGGCCGGCAGCAGCGCCAGCGCGGGATTGACCGCCGTCTGAATGATCGTCCTCAGGTCCACGATCAGTCCTCCCCGCCAGGGTGCCCGCCGAAGACCTTCGCGCGGACCTCTGCAATCCACTCCAGCAGCCCCTTCTGGCGCATACTCGCCATCCACCGCATGTAGGCGCCCAAGACCCACCAGGCCGGAAGGCCCGCGATCAACATGCTCGGGCCCAACACATAGAACTTCGCCAGCAGCGCGTCATCACTGCCGGCGCCATGCTGGGCTAGCCACGTCATGGCCTCCATCAGGCTGGGCTTCCAGGCGATCACGGCAGCCGCCAAACCGGGGCCAAACAGGAATGAACATGAAACGGTCGAAATACTCCGCACGGTGAACTCGCGTGCCGTCCGCGGCGGCATGATCAGCAGCCCGAGAATCGCGGCAATCGCCGCAGGAATGCCGTATGTCATTGCGACTTTCAAGGCCGCGAGGCCTCCCAGCCCCGTAGAACTCGGTTCCATAGTTGCACTGCTCCTGTAAACGGTTCGCATATCTGCCTCCCGTAGACGAAAAAAAGCCCGCGAAAGCGGGCACATTCACAAGTCGGAGAATTCGAATGCTCTACAAGCCATCGAAGCCGGCAGACGGCCCCCAGATCTGATGCAGGTACTGATAGATCTGCTCGCATTCGGCCGTCGACAAACGCCGGTTGTAGATGGCCACCATCTGCTCCGTCACGGTCTGCGTCGACCCGATGGCGGTTCCGGGCCATACGTTGAACCCGCCGACGTGCATCGGAACAGGCTGCGTCGGCGTATGGGCTCCGGTCGCATCCGTACCCCAGGTCAGCGCCCCGCCCCGCCCCACCGCCACATTGGAGCGTTCGAGAGCACCTGCACCACCAGGACCCAACACCGAGAAGAAGGCGTGCCACTTGGTCTCATCGAGAGCGCTGATGTTGATCGACCCACGGGTCGCCATAGCGCCGGCCGCCGTCGCCTGAATGAAGTTCATGAATGAGGGGCCGGCGCCGATGTCCGCGAACAGCAGGTTGTCGCCGGAGAAAACGCCCGCCCCGGCATCCATATAGTTCCCCATCAGAAAGCCATAGTTCTGGCTGCCCGAAGGAACCTTGAGCGGCTTCGCGATCAACACCACGCTGTACGCCGCCGTAGGCACGAAGTCACTGACGAAATGGTTCGCCCGGTTGAGTCGCACGCCAAGCGGATCCACCGTGGGAGATCCGACCTGGGAAAGGGCCGGGTGCCCGTCGATGTAGTTCACCCGGCAGGAATCCTGAGACAGGCCGAACGAGTGGAGCGCGACCAAGCTTTCAGCGAACGGTAGGGTCGGTGCGGTGAAGGAGGCCAGCTTCGGGAACTCGTCGCCCGGAAGCACAACACCGTTCAGCTTGGGGATATAGGTGGGCTGCATTACGAAATTACCTCTTAGAAAGTGAAGAAACGCTGGGTCAGAGCCTGGGCGATGATCTCGGCACCGTCAGCATTGACATGCAGCGAGTCGGACCAAAGGCCAAGCGCACTCGTCTCTGCGAACGAACCCCAGTCATCAAGACCGTTCAAGAACTCGGCGTTGTTCTCCATCGCCACCTGGTGGGCAGCATCCCGGTATTCCGCGAGGGGGACGATCGTCGGCGCATCCGACTGCGGCGGCACGAAGAAGATGAACCCGCAGCCAGGCCGGACCGAACGCACCTCGTCGATCCACATTTGCAACGCCTGCCGATACGCGGCCACCGTGCTGAAAGTCTGTCGGTAGTCGTTCGTCCCCAGGATCATGACGACGACGTTGGGCTTCATTACCTCAGCATACGGGGCGATGTGCCCTGCGACGTTCAGCATCCGCGCGCCCGTCTGCCCGCCGTTGCCGCATTTGCTGAATTCCACGCCGGGAACAGCGTTGCGCGTGGCATACGCGCCAAGCAGCGTCACGACACCGCCGCCAGTGTTGACGGAGTTGTCCATTTCGAAGACATGCGCCTCGTCGGTCAGGCCAGTAAACTCGATGGTCTTCAGCGTGTTCGAGCCGCCACCGGTCACCGTCGTCCACTCGCCGCCGTCCATCCGATAGCGAAAGGCGCCGTCTGCGTCCCAGTAGAAGTACCGGAACTCGGTACAAACGCAGTTCGAAACCTTGTAGGAGCCGTTGACGCCCGACGTGTAAAAGCCATGGCCATCGATTCCGATCCCATAGGGCGGCGGCGTCGTTGCGCCAGATGCGTCGTAGAGGGTCCAAGTCCCCGCGCGCGCCACTGCCACCCCGTCCAGGGGATACTGTGGATAGCTGGGAACCCATCCCGTCGCGGAATAACCGAAAGCCTCATACAGCCTATCGATCGACGCCTGGGCAATTTCGCTCAACTGCGCCCAGGAATCCCCGACCAACAGGATCCGGCACACTCCCGGCGTCGACCGGCGCGCTTTCGCCAGTGCCGCCCGGCTCTCGAATAGCGAACGGCCGTCGGTACTGCGGGGCGCTTTCGCCTGGATCGGAGCGTCTCGAGGGGCGAACTGGTTGCCCAAGGATTGAGATATCCGGCTGACCAGTGAAGGGGCCAGGCCATACGCCGCCAGCAATCCACGCTCCAGCCAGACTGGTACATTACGCGCTTCGTCGACGAACAAGGGCACAACCGTTTGGCGAACATTGGCAGACTCCGTGCGCAAGACGCCAACGCCAACCACACGCCCGTTTTCCGTCCAAAGAGGGACATTGCCGCTCTGATCGACATACAGCGGGACCATCTGGGCGAGGACAGTCGCGGGTACGGTTGAACCGTCCATACGGACGATTGCAGTATCAAGCCGCGCAGAACTCGCTGGCTGCACATCCGACCATACCCAACCGGAAGCCGTCATGATGTAGTCGCCGGCCCCTTCTCCCGTCTCCACGCGCGCCGGCGTGTCGATGGGCTGCGACGTGTCGGCCATCATCGCCGCAACGGTCACATAGGTCTTTCGGTTCGCCACGTCGGCCGCCGCATCCAGCATGCGCTGGCGCAGCGTCATCATGTTCTCGACGTTATTGCCGACGCGGTTGATGTTCGGCACGCCAGCCGGATCGGTCGCGAATTTGTCCAGCGTCTTAGCGTCGGCCGACCCAGTCCGCAGCTGTTGGGGAGTAAGGTATCTCACTGTTGCCATATTGCCCTCGCAATGCAAAAGCCCCGCTCAATGGCGGGGCTGGGTGGTGTTGATGAACCTGCGTTCAGGCATGAAAATCCAGGTCGTTCTGGTAGTACCGGGCGTCGTAGTTGATCGCCCTCAGCGGAATGGTGCCGTCTTCATTGGGCGCGCCCTTCTCGGTCAATATGAAAGGCTTGGCCGCTCGCGTGTCGCTGGCTTCGGTGATGATGTAGCCCGTCGGGTTGTAGCCCTCTCCGCGGCAGATGACCGGCGTGCGCGGGGCTCGACTCAGCAGCGCCAACCGCGCGCCGCCACCAGGGCTTACGCCCATGCTTTCGACCAAGCCATCGCTGTTCTGCAGGAAGATCACGTAAGGGCCGACGCCCCATTCGAACGGCTGGGACAATGTCACCAAACGCCCGTTTTCATCATCGACGTCCACGATGTCGCCGTCCTGGCTCCGCGCCAGCGTGTTGTCAGCGCATAGGATCCGCTCACTGACGCGCAGCAAGTTCGCCTCCGGCAATCCATCAAATTCCGTGGATTCATCGTGATAGCGGATCTTGTTCCAGCGCCGGTATGCATGGATGGTGGCTTGCTCTTCCATTCGCACGCCCACCGATTCTACGCGCAGCGGGTTCACCGCCGACCTGTCCTCTGGAAGGTAGATCGTCACTGGCGCGTCGTTCTCCGGGTCGATCCATTGAAACTCGACGCCGTCGTACTCGTCGTCGCTTCCTTCGGCGCGTTGTTCCGACCCCGGCAGCTTGTTGCGGTGGTTGAACAAGACCGTCGCGTCCTCCGTCGCCCGTTCGAAAAACAGCCGGATGACGCTGCCGCGGCGATAGGCCCTGCAGAACACCGCCTCGGCGATCATCGATAGCGTTTCCTCGAAGCTGAGGTTGTCACTGTCGATGGTGTAGTCGAAGCGCGCGACATCCACCCCGAAATAGTCGCGGATCTCCTGCGCCATGGCGTAGATATTGTCGAAGTCGACCTCGGAGGGCGGCCTGTTGCCGATGAGCGGATCCAGGCACACCGCCGATATGATGTCCGCCACGTTGGTGGTCGGGTACAGCTCGGTCGTGAAGGTTGACCCGGAAATCCGCTGCGGCAGCCTGCGCGTGACCAGCAGGTTCAGCTTGCGCTCTTTGACGGCCAGCGCGCCATCCGTGGCCAGGGTCACAGATTGAACCGTCGTCACATCGCCGAAGTGCGTCTGCTCGACCGACGAGCAGGCGTACAGGTCCCGCCACTTAATCTCGTCGACCACCGACCCTTCGAAGGCGGTGTCGGAATTCGTCAAGCGCCTGGCTCGGAATCGCCACCGGGTACTGGCCGGGCCGGTCAGCTGCGCGTCCAAGGTGTCGGCGCGCACCGATCGCGTCACCGCAGACCCCAGAATGGTCCGTTCGAACGCCAGCACATCGCCATACGGCGCACCGCCGGCATCGACGCGCTGGGCCTCGATGCGATAGACCACGTCCCGACGGTACTGCTGCCGTCCGTTGTCCTTGTACAGGCCGTTCAATGCGATGACATTGGAAATGATGCGTGTGATCGGACGCACACTTTCCACGCTGAACCACCCAACCCAGCGCTCCCCTGTCGTGCTGATCGTCGGGTTCATGACGACGGACTGGCCACCATACTCGGTCTGCATCACCGTCCAGGCCGGGTTCACGCCCGCCGGGTTATTGAGCGTGAGCAGCGAACTGGTGACCGTGGTGACCGTGTACTGTCCGGAAAGGTCGAACTGAACAACCCCGGAAGGTCGCGTCAGCACGGGCGAGCCAGTCACCGCCGTCGGCGCGTCGCGGAAGGCCCGCCAAGCCGAGAAATTCTGCGTGATATCGAGCCGGATAGTCGTGACATCGTCAAAGCTGTTGAACGCGACCGACAGCACGTCGTAGATGCCCGCGACATTGCTGCTGGCCCCGTAAGGCAGATCGGCGCCGCCGCCTGAATTGCCGGTCCACGTCACCACGCCGTTAGACAGGGTCAGGATCTGGCCAGCGGCCCAGTCGGCGCGGTGATCTCCCGCGAAGTCCAGTTCGCCCCAGGTAGGTGTTAGCGAGCCCTCGACGCGGAATTCAGCGCCATCCGCAGGCGCGTAGGAGAACGTTCCCTGCGTCTGCGCAGCGTCCTGCACCGCGATCACGTCCCCAGGGATGAACAGCTCGGAAAAGTCTAGATATGCGTCCTGCGACACAATCTCGTTCGGCGACCGGAACACCATGCCGCGCCGGATAACGCTGCCATAATCCTGCGGCTGTAGGGTCTGGCCGTTCACGCTGTTCGCGCGCTTGGCTGTCGTGACCGACAGGTTGATCGCGTCGCCGATCCGCAGCTGCGGCGCGTGACCGCTGTTCGGCGACGTGAACGGCGCGTAAACCTCCACCGATGCCCCAGGGATTTCAGCGATCAGGGTGGTGTCGTCGCGCACGTCGTGCACCTGGTGCGCACCCCGCCCGATGCACATGAACGCGACTTCCTTTTCCACATGGTTCTCGAACACCAGATAGGGCTGCGCAAGCAGATCCGGGGTAGATCGGACCTGGCCGTAGATGTCGGGCACCCGGCCATTGACGCGGACCTGGTTCGTGCGCTCCGATAGACCGTTATTCGGCGATTCCTTCTGGACGTTGCGCGCCGTCTGATTCGGAGGATCCTGCGCCAGGATCGACGTCAAGATCATGGACGCGGCGGTCGTCACCAGCGCTACGGCGAGGGCGGGCAGGAACTGAGGACCCAGCGGATACGCTTCCACCACGAACGGTCCAGGAAGCGCCCGCAGATCGGTGATATCCGTCGGCTTCTCGGGCCGCACCGAACGCCCGGTGGCCTTGTCGGTGATACGGCAGCCAGCCGGCAAGCGCGGCCCCAGCTCCGCCTTCAGGAAGGCATGCAGGTCTGCCACCTGATACGTCTCGCGCTTCCCGTCCGGTGCCCGGTATAGGTGAACTATCGTCATGCGTAGAACCTCATGTTGCGATACAGCGCCGTCTGCGCCTCGACCGGGAAGAACGAAGCGCCCGATTCATTGATGTGAAGCAACCGCCCGCGCACGCACACGGCGATATGGGCCTCACCTTGGAGCGTTTCCATGAGCGCGATGGAAGGTAGCACCGAGGGACCTGGCAGCTTGCGCATGCCTCGGAAAAGGGCCGACAGCCGACCAGCGGCCAAATCCTCTTCCTTGACCTCGTGCAGCCGGCGGTCACCCGTCAAATATTCCCAGGCCTCGGCGGCGAAGTGCAGGCAGTTGTATGTCTTCCGGTCGTAGACTCGGTACAGCAGGAAGTCGATGCTCATAGGTACCCCAGCAGCATCGGGAACAGGTCCGTGCGATATAGCATTCCGGTCTTCGTGACGTTCGCCTGTGGTGCCATGCCGTCGAACTGCGCGCCGTCGCGGTTCCTGACGATCTTGCGCGCCTGCAACGTGACGGGCCCGACCATAGGCGATTCCAGGTCATCCGAACGGTAGGCCCGGTACCGCACGGTCGGCGGAATCGTGCGCAGTGTTCCCGCCTGGCGCGCGCGCTCAATTTCGTCGGGCAGGATCTCGCCCAGGTCCCCAAGCGTGACCGATATCCCAAAATCCAAATTTCCCCGGTCGCCCAGCCGCCGCAGGCGCATGGGCACGTACTGCCAGAAAACTAGCTCTCCCGACTCCAAGCGCGCCCAGAAGCCCTCCTGGTAGCGCGACTGGACCCGCCACACCTGTGAAAAGCTCGGCTGGCTGATTTCCAGCGTTTCCAGCTCAGCCGTGCTCTGGGGTGCACCAAAATAAAAGTCGATGTACTGGGCATCGTTGTCATCAAGCATGGGGCAAGTCCTCGTTCACCAACTTGGCCAGCAGGTCCAGTATTTCCTTCGCCGCTGGGATGCTGCCGTAGATGGCCAGCATCATGACCAGCGATCCCCAGTAATCCAGATCCGCATCGTCGTAGTCGGGCAGGCGGTCGACCTCCAGGGTGACCGACACCGTAAAAATGTTCCCGGAAACTGACGCCCGCGCGCTGCCGGGGATGAGGTGCGTGACGTAGCGGCGCTTGCGGCTACCGTCGATGACTAGGTCGGCCTCGAAAGGCTCGCCGCCAGCCCGCTCGACGTTGCGCATGAAGCCCATGAAGGCGTCGTACTCTTCACCAAACAGGGCATAGGTTGCCGTCACCATGTGGGGCGTCCCGCGCAAGCCCGCGCGATAGCGGCCGCTGCCGCCGTCTAAGGCAATGCGCTGCGTGCCGTCGCCCGGCTGAATGCCATAGCCGGCCTGGATTGGTTGAAACGGCAATACGGGGTAGGTCATCGCTTTCGCGCCACATCAAAAGAGTTGGTCATCGCCCGCGACCCTCGCGAGTTGGGCCGGTTGAGCTGGGCCGCCATCATCTGCGGCCCCTGCTCATAGACCTGATCGCGCGCGAGCAGAATGACTTCGTCGCGGGTCAGGCGCTCGACGCTGTAGTCCTGCGGCGTGCCCATGTTGTTCACGATCACCTTGGGCGGCAGGCCGGCAGCCGAAGCGCCGGCACTGGCCATAACGGGGGCCGGCGCCACCGTATCAAGCGACATCCGTCCGAAGTTGATCTGGTCCAGCTTGTCGCGGCCAATGCGCCGGGTTGCCGCAGCATTCAGCACATATTCCTTGCCGTGCACGAACCCGCTGACCTCCCCTTCGTCCTTGTCGCCGGTGTAGCCGCCGGTGGCGAAGGCAAGCGGCAACCCAGCGTTAACCCCTTGCGTAGCTCCGGCGAGCTGGCCAGCAGTCGGCGCGCCGCCACCCAGACCGGCAGCCAACCCTTTCATCACGCCGCCCAGCCAGCCCGACAACGGGCCCGTCACCCCCTGCTGAATGGCAAGCCGCGCAATATCCGCCAAGATGCTCTGCACCAGGCTGCCGAAACTGGCCTTGCCAGTCGTGACGAACTGCACCAGCGCGTCCTCCATCCCCTTGAAGGCATTGAAGAACGCTGAGCGCGTGTTGCCCGCGACGTTCCGCGCCATTTCCGCGTAATCAGCCAGCCCACCCTGCGCTCCAAGTTGCCAACGCCCTTCCAGCTGTTCCAGATTGGCGTAGTACTCCCTCTGTGCCTCCAGACGGTCGCTCAGACTCTTGCGCAAGATGGCCGTCTGGGCATCCAGCTTTTCCCGATCTCCATCGCGGGTGAAATCCCGGGCCGCCTGCTGCATCTGGCGCTGATAGTCGCGATAGATCTGCTGCTGCCCCTGCAGCATCTCGCGAGTGCGGTTGTCGGACGCGAAAGCGCCCAGCGCGTCCTCATATCGCTGGTTATCCGTCGCCAGCGTCGCAGCAGCCGCGGCGCGCATCGCTTCCAGCTGCATTTCCGTGCGCCGGAGGTTGATCGACTTTTCGCGGGCTTCGTTTTCCTGCAGGGTCGCCCGCAGCAGGCCTTCTTTAGCCAGGAAGTCCTTTTCGTCGGCCGACAGCTTGCCCTGCTTGTCCTTCAGGTCGAGGATCTTCTGTTCGAACTCGGCCCGCTGCTTTTGCACGCTGCCCAGCTTCTCTTCCGATTCGAGCTGCGCCTGAAGCGCTGCGCCCTGCTCGCGCAGGCTCTGAAGCAGTCGAGTCGCGGAACTGATCTGCGAACCGCCGCTGGCCTTGTCCTCGAACTGCTTGAGGATCGCCGCGGTGGACGCCTTGACCTCTTCTTCGGTGACGGCGCCGCCGCCGGCGCGGATGCGCCTGATGCGTTCCTCGTTCTCGGCCAGGGCCTTGGCCCGCTTTTCCTCCTTGCTCGCGCCCTGATCAAGCAGCTTGTTCAGTTCGGCACGGGCCGCGATCCCCACCGCGCTGCGCTGCGCATCCAGGGCCTGGGCCTTTGCGATCGCCAACTGCGTCTGCAGCTGCTGCTTCGCCAGCGCGACACGCCCTTCGGCGGCGGTCAGCGACGCCCTCTCGCCCGGAGAAACTGAGGCGCCGGCCTTGATGGCGTTGTCGATCACGTCACGCCGCTGCCGGACCTCCTTTTCCATCTTCGCGATGAGATCTTCGGCGGCCGCCGGCCGACCGATGTCCAGCATGGCGTCCCAGGCGCCTTTGGCCGCACCCTTGACGGAATTCCAGGCAGATTCCAGCGTGCCCAGGTTCTGCTTGACGTCCCCGGCCCGCTGGCCGATCGCCTTCGAATAGGTCTCCAGGGCGACGCGGGCGGCATCCTGCTGACGCCCTTCTTCCTGGAGAGAGGCCACGCGCTGGTACGTCGCGACGTCGAGGAAGTGGTACTGCTCATTGAGCTTGGCCAGCGCCTCGGCAGGCGCCTCCGCGATCCGCTGGTATTCCTTGACCGTCTCGTCGACGCTCTTGCCCGTGGCCTGTTCCATCAGGATCGCGGCCCGACCCAGTCCCTCGATCGTGTCGCCGGCCAGGCGCCCAGTCTCCACCAGCTTGGCCAGGGTATCGGCGGCTTTGCCTGTCGTGCCCACCGATCCGCTGATACTGCGCGCCATCCCCGATAGCGAGTCAGCCGTGACGCCGGCATAGTTGCCGGTCATCACGATGGCCTCGTTGAACTTCCGGGCCTCCGCGTCTCCCTTGACCCAGGCCACGGTCAAAATGCCCACGGCTGCCGCCATCACGCTGATTGGGCCGATCAGACCAAGGATGTAGCCGCCCAGCGCGCGCACGGCCGGCCCGATGCCGCCGAACATATCCTTCAGTTGACCGCCCTGCTGCATCAACACCATGAAGGGCGACTGGCCCGTCGTCAGGCCCACGGTGATATCCGTGATCTGCGCGGGCAGCATGCGCATGGCATGCGCAGTTTGCGCCGCCGAATTGCCCAGCGCCTTGGTCGCGGTGGTTGCCGCGGCCGTGGCGGTCACCACAGCCGCAGAAGATTTTCCCAGGCCATCCTGGGCTTTGGTCACCTGATCAACCGCCTTGGCCGTCTGGCCAAGCTCACGCTGCAGAGGACCCGCGAAAGAACCACCGAACGGACGCACCTGCAGCGATGCGCGGTTCACTGCGTCCAAGGCCGCCTTAGCCATGGCCGCCTGCTGCGCCACAGTGGTGAGCCCGGCCGAGTATGCACCGGGATTCGTCTGCAGCTGCACGGCCACGCGGCGCGCCGCATCAGCGAGCGACCCTTGCGCGGCCGCAGCGGTCGCCGCGGCCTGGCCAACGCCTGAAATGGCCGGCTTGGCGGCATTGCTTGCGGCCCCTACACCCTGGACAGCCACCTCGGCCCGGTCGCCCGACTGGGAAAGCTTGTCCAGGTCGGTGGACGCACCTTTGGCGCTGGTGCTGTCCACTTTCAGCACAAGGGATGCGACCTGATCAGCCATAGGACACCAATAAAATGCCCGCGCGAGGCGGGCTAGTTTGTGTGCAGAACATCAAGGGCGGCGGATTCCATCACCCGCAACCCGTCAAACACATCTGACCAATCGCGGCGGGGGACACCTGCCATGCGCAAGACCACCGGCAGGACGCCGTAGTCCAGGCCTGTAGGCCCCCCAACCGAGATTCGCCATTGCGACCCCATGGCCGCGAATACCTCCTTCGTCACCACGTTGTCGGGCCACAGGGCAATCTCCGCGGCCTCGAAGTCCTCAGGGCATAGCCCGACCTCGGCCAACGCCTTGGGGTCTGGCTCGGGCTCGTAGAGGGCTTGGGCCGCGGCAATCAGTTTTTTCGCCGGCCCTCGGTCAGGCTGGAAATGAACGCGCCCAGCAGCGCCGGAATGGCGCCCTGGTAGTTCTCGATCAGCAGGCCGACGGCTTCGGCCGAAAACGGCGTATCCACGCCGGACCAGCCGCTGACCATCTCCATAACCAGGTCGACGTCCTCGCCCTTCTTGGCGCCGCTTGAGCGGTCGATGAAGTCGCTCATCTGCTCGCGGGTCATGTGCTTGAAGGTGACCGTGATTTCGGCGGGTTCTTCGCCGGGGCGTGGAATCTTCACCGGCGCGGTGAACGTCGGCGCCGGCTGGATCGAAAACAGCACTCTCTTAGCCATATGGGTTGGTCCTTATGCCGCGGGCGCGTAGAGGGTGAAGTCGCTGATCATCGAGAACGTGGCGGTGTTCTGCATGTTCTGGTTGATGGTCATGGACGGATCGCCGTCGAAGGACGGGTAGACGTAGTAGTACAGCTGCTTGCCATTCGGCAGAGTGGCCCGCAGGACGATGGGGTCCTTGATCGCATCGGCCTCGACCAGCGTGCTGTACCAGGCCAGGGCGTCGTCAAAGTCCAGGGTCAGCGTGATGGCCTTGGCGTTCTTGAACGTCGGGCGCTGGCGCTGCCGGCCGGAACGGTCTTCCACGTACTGCCACTGGTAGTACTGCTGCTCGCCGCCGGACTTCGCCACATCCGTGACCTGGGACAGCGTCACCCAGCCGGACGCAACGCATACAGAGCCGGCGCCCTCGCCCGCAGGGAAACGCACCAGGCTGGTCGTGTTCATGCCCTGCAGCTGGAAGCTGTCGGCATCGGCTTCAGCCGTGCGCGCGACACGCTCGTTCAGGTCCGGCCAGCCGGATTTCACGACGACGATGCTGCCGTCAGCCGGCGGCGACGCTGCCGATGCAACGGCATTCGCCGCGTTGGTGATCGCGGTCACCAGCACCGCGGGGGCGAACAGCGTGGATACGGCGAACAGCGTGCCGTTGGGAAAGGTGGCGCTCATGGTGATGGCTCCTGTAGGGTCAAAAAAGCCGGCTCAGGGCCGGGTCAGTCGGGGTAAAACTGGACGTCGTAGCCCAGGGATATTGGTACGGTGTGATCAGCGTCGCCCGTGGTGGGCTGGCCCACGCTGACCGGGGTAAGCACGCGCACGGCAAGCGCGCCGGACGGGATGCTCAGGTTCACCGGGAACAGGTCATCAAGCTCGGCCGCGATCTGCTCAGCGGCACGCGACCCGGTGCCGATCGGCATCACCACGTTCACCTGGAACAGGCCGCGGTATTGCCGGTGGTCACCGGCGGCGTCCCGGCTGATCGTGGCGGCCGGCAGCACATAGGCACGCAGGTACACGGCATTGGTGGGCGGTGAGAACTTCGTGTTCGGCCAGGCCACCGGCAGCGCTGGCATGCGTGCCTTCGCCCAGTCGTTCAGCCGCTTCTCGAAGGCGGCGCGGATCAGATCCTGACTCATTGCTTCGCGTCCTTCGCAGCCTGGCTGACGTAATGCTGGAACTCCTGCACGGTCAGCCGGACCATGCCCTGCGGTGCCTGCTTGGACCAGCCGTTCTCCAGCCGCACCGCATAGGGCAGCGAATTCGACAGGTAGGTGACGCCGCCGGAGCCGGTTTGCTGGATCTCGGCCACCAGGCGGTTCAGCGTGACCTGGCCGCCGTGGTCAACGGCGAGCGACGTGGCGCGCTGGATTCCTGCGGCCGAGAACTGCCAATTCGCCCTGAAGCGCCCGGTGTCCACAGGCGACTTCAGAATCACGCCCTGGGCAAGCAGCACCGTGACCTGGCGCGTGGCGGTGTCGACGTTGCCCTTGGTGCGCTCGACGAACTTGGCGATGTCGGCAGCGAAGCTCATGCCTGCCTCAACTGCAGCTCATACAGCAGCACCAGGCCGGCGGGCGCCAGCTTCTTGACCGTCACGACGCGCCAGGTGGCGCCCAGCGCCAGCACCAAGTCGGCCGGCTTCGGCTCGGGCATCGCGCCGCCAGCGGACAGCTCCGGAGCCAGGTACAGCTGCTTGTCGCCGGTCTCGATGACGGAGCCGGCCATGTTGGCCAGGCCCGCGGCCTGCGCCGTGTAGTCGAACAGCGCGCCGATGCCGTCGTTGTCGACCGTGGTGGTGGGGGCCTGGCCCAGGTCCGAGTCGTACTCGCCCGTCACGACCTGGCGCACGGTGACCGGCCCGCCGAACTCCACCAGCAGCTCCTGCGCGGTGGCGCCCATGTCGGCATAGTCGAAGGTGGCCATCAGGCGGGTTTCCCGGAAACGTTCACTTCCATGACGAGCGTGGCGCGCCAGATCGGGCTGGTGGCGCTGCTCTCCAGCTTCACCGCTACCAGACCAGAGATAGGTTGCCCGTCAGCCGTATACAGGCGGACGCCATAGCAATCCTGCAGACCAGGCTTTCCGTTGGGGTCGGGAAGCACCAGGCGTAGGAAATTGTCCATCTCAGCACCTCACCAGCTTGACCGACGAGCCATAGGACGACAGCCAGCGGCGCAACATGGCGGTCACGCCGGCGTAGCGCGTCTGGCCGTCGTTGCGCACGCCCTCGGCGGTGGCGTACTTCGTCGTGATCGGGCCGACAGTCTTCTCGATGGCGGCGCCGGCCGTGGTGCTGCTCACGTCCTGCCACAGCGGCCCCTTGAGCGCGCGCACCGCCAGTTCGCAGCAGGCGTTGACGACCTCGCGCGGCACGCCGTCGGCCACCGTGCGCGGCCATTCCAGCGCCTGGGTGCCGGTGGCACGCTCGCCGCGGTAGGTGTACTCGCCGTCCAGATACAGCGTGGCGTTGCGCAGGGCGGCTTCCAGCGCGGCATCCTCGCCGGCGAAGGCCAGGCCGTGGCCGGCGGCATAGGCCTGGCAGTCCGCCACGCTCACGTAGCTGTCCGCGTTCGGCAGGCCGGTTCCGTCTTCGACGATCAGGGGCATTGGGATATCTCCACAGGCTGACGGAAGCCCCCGCGTGAGCAGGGGCGACCGTCAAACGGCGGTCAGGCGGCCAGGGCGTCCAGCAGCGCGGCCAGGTCGGCCTTCAGCGTGACGCCTTCGGGAATCGTCACGCCCTTGGCGGCCAGCGCTTCCTTGAGCTGTTCCACGGTCAGGCCATGCGACGGAGGCTGATCGCCGCCGCTGTCCGCCCTGGCGGCCTCGGCCTTGCCCTTCGGCCGGTATTCCGGCTTCAGGGTGACCTTGGGCACTTCCTTGGCGGCGCCGTCGCGGCTCTCGGTGGCGTTGGCATCGATGATGCGCACGCCAGCCTTGGCGGCCTCGGCCTTGACGTCCTGCTCGTAGCGATAGAACGGGCCCGGCAGGTACCAGATGGGCAGCTTGGTCTTCTGGGTCATGATGGCTCCTTACTTGGAAGCGTCACCGATGGCGATCACGCCGGCGGTGTGCTTGATGTCGGTGGCCACCTTGTCCCAGTTGGTGCCCGTGGCCAGCTCGGCGTCGGTCGGCGACTTGCCGCCGTTGACCTCGTCCCAGGTGTAGCCCTTCAGGCCCAGGCCGAAGGTGTAATCCACCTGCATCGTGGTTTCGATGCGCTCCTTGCCGTTGGTGGTGTCGATGTTGGTAATGACGTCACCCGCATCGGTCACCGTGGCGGCGCCCGCGACCAGGCCCAGCACCTTCTGCAGGTTGGGCGTGCCCGTGGCATACAGGGCCGGGGCATCGGTCACTACCACGGTCTTGCCAAGGATGTCCACCACGGTGACGGCGCCGTACTGGAACAACTGCTGGGCGTTGGCCAGGTTCTGGCCGATCAGCTTGTGATAGACCTGGCCGGTCATCACGTCGGCCACGATCAGGCTGGAGCTGTCGCCGAACTTGGCGTGCGCGTCGTTCAGGGTCGAGTACGTCAGGCCCAGGGTGGCGGACACGTCGTTGGTGGCAGCCGCTTGGTTGCTGATGGCAGCCACGCACGCGGCAATGGCGGTATTCAGTTGATCCTGCAGCAGCGCCTCGGCGAAGTTGCGCGATGCAACCTCGATGCCCTCGGCCGTGGGCTTGTTCAGCCACGTCATCTGGCCCGGTTCGAAGCGGATGGGGCCGAAGCCGCCGGCGACCTTCACCGAGCTGTGCTTGAGCTGGGTCAGATCGGTGGCGGTCGCGCTGCCGTTGGCGGCATAGCGATCGACGCGGCGGCGCGCACTGTGGATGGCGGCGTAGAACGATTCCTGGAGGAAGTCGCCCTCCCAGCCGCCCGTCGACAGCATGATGGCACCGCCGGAGGCCGCGTTGAACTTCTGGATCTGCTGGCCCAGCGTCTCGATGATCGCCGGCATGATGTACTTGTTGAAAACCTGCATCTGCGAGAGAGACATGGTCGTTCCTTTTGCGTGTTGCGGGGTCAGCCCGCGAGTTCAGGGAATTGAGCCCTCAGGGCCGCCACACGCTCTTCGCGGGTGCCGCCCAGATTGCCGCTGGTCTTGCCACCACCACTGCCGCCCTGGCCGCCGCCGCCGCTGTTCGCGGGCGCGGTGATGAAGTGCTTGCCCTGGTCGGTTCCAGCCCACTCGGTGACGTGGTCGGCCAGCGGCTTGTCGCCGATGACCGCAGCGCCGTCCTTGATGGCCGCCTGGCCGCGCAGCATCGCTTTGGCGGCGTCCATGAAGTGCGGCGCCACACCGGCCTTGGCCAGCGCGGTGGACAGGCCGCCGTCGATCAGGTGCTGGGTCAGGGCGCCTTCCTTGTCGGTCAGGTCCTTGGTCAGCTTCTCGATCTGGCGGGTGCTGTCCTTCGTCACCTTGTCGAGCTTGCCGGTCAGCTCCTCGACTTGCGTCTGGAGCCGGGCATGCTCTTCGGGGTCGATCTCGGAACCCTTGGCTTTCGCCTTCGCCGCGCGCAGCTCGGCGAGCAGTTCCTTGTTCTTGGCGCTCAGCGCCTCGGTGGCCTCGGCGGCCGCCTCTTCCAACAGGGCCTTCACTTCGGGGTCATTACGGTCAAGCGGCATGGTGTTGTCCTCTGGACGGTTGCAGGGCTCAGCCCCAAAAACAAAAGCCCCACTGGCTCGGCCAGCGGGGCTTAATGAATTCGTAACTTTTGTGTTACAAGAACACGACTAACTTAAAGGCGTCTCATGGCTACTCTGATCATGCATTGCCCGCATTGCCCGCATTGCCCGGCGAGGCATTCCACTTTCACAATTCGAGCCGAGGTAGCACATTCCCAGCAATCATCGCATTTCATCAATCTGGCCACGTGCGGAAACTGTGGCGACGGGATTCTGGTGCACAGCAAAACCTATGGCACAGGCATAAAACCATCAGGCCTGGCGGGAAACCTCCTTAACAACAAATTCATCGCCGTACTTCGGATCGATCCGCGCCGGTCCAACAGCGCGGCTCCTGAAGGCGTTCCCAGCTCCGCAGCGCAGGCCTTTGAAGAGGGATGCGAATCGTGGACTGACGGGCGATACAGCTCAGCCGTTGCAATGTTTCGGAGGAGCCTAGAAATTGCCTTGAAACAGTTCAGTCCTGATGTCGATGCGTGGAAGCTCGAGAAGCGTATCGACAAGCTTGCCGGTCTACATCTCATCACGCAGGATATGAAAGACTGGGCACATGAAATTCGACTGGTCGGCAATGAAGCTCTCCATGAAGAAGAAGTGCCAACCAAGGAAGAGGCAGAAGATCTTATGCTGTTCAATGAAATGCTGCTGACCTACCTTTACACGCTGCCGGCCAAAGTAAAAGCACGTCGCAAAAAGGAAGGCGAGGCTTAGGCCAAAACAACTCTTTCCCCTCGCATGAAGCACAGCGCGCACAGCAGCGCCTTCGTGCCGCCGCTCCACGTCCTGGCGGTCTCGAACACGCCGATGCGCGTCTCGATGACCTCGCGCCCACCGCAGCGGGGGCACTGGATCATGTCTTTCGGCTTCGGCAGGGCCTTGATCCGCTTCCGGATCCGGTCCTTTTCCGTTTCCGCCGGCTTCGGGGCGTCAGGGACGAGGTGCAGGGGCATGCGCGCTATTCTACGCCGGCCTGGGCGAAGGCGGCAGCGTCCTTGCGGCGCAGCTCGGCCAGCGTGAGATACACGCCCCGGTCGTTGTAGAAGCTCTCCAGTTCGACGCCGCCCTTGCGGAACAGCGCGCCGCGGGTTGGGCCCAGGATATCGTCCTGGATCGCGGCGGGCTGCCTGCGGAGCCAGTCCGCGTAGGTCGTTGTCGCCCGCACCTGCTCGCCCTTCCCGCGCGCGCTGTCTCGGTAATCCTTCGCCGCCCGAGTGCCGATGAGCGGGTCGTCTTCCATCCCCTTCAGGATTGGCACCGAGGTGCTGCGGCACTGCCAATGCAATCGGCCAGGCCCGGCGCCCCACGGCACCTGATGCCCGATCGGCTTGTGCGAGTCCGGCTCGTACCGCAGACCGTCGCGCAGCCGGCACATTTGGCTGGTGCGCGAATCCAGCGTGCTGACCCAGGCCAGCGCGCCGATGATGTCGTCGTTGGCGTCGTACCAGCGGTCCCGCGCAAAGCCGGCGGTGTGGCTGATGGCAGTGCGCACCACGGCCTCCGCGTTGCGCCGATCGATCTCCAGCAGGCCATCCGCGTAGCCTTTCGCCCGGGTGCCGCGCACGCGCTGCACAACCTGCTGGATGGTCTGCCCCTCCACATAGCCCATGCGCACCGCGTCGCGGATGCGGCTGGCTCGCCCTGTTTCCAAGCCGGCCATCCATTCCCGAAGCAGGCGGCCCTGGAACGGCTGGGACATGGCGCCGGCGTACACCTGCCCGGCCGTGACGCCGCGCGTGGTGAACTCGATACCCAGCGCGTCGAACAGCTGGCCCTGGTAGCCGATCTCGTAGCCCGCCAAGTCGCGCAGGTCAGTTTCCAGCTCGCTACGCACCTGCTGGTACGCCTCCGCGTTCAGGGTGCGGACGTCCTTCAGCAGTTCCTCCAGCCGCGCCACCGTGAAGGCGCTGGCCGGCAGCCG
>CALMPB010000388.1 GCA_937871985.1 uncultured Burkholderiaceae bacterium | reverse complement strand
AGAACTCGATGACCTCGCCGTCGTCGGCCGACACGAAGCCGGCCGGGCCGAACAGATTGGCCTGCACCAGGCGGCGCTGCGTCATTTCCGGCGTATCGTCTTCGAAGCCGAAATGCGTCCAGACGAAATCGAACGTGCCGTTGCCATTGGGCTGGATGTGGCGGGTCGAAACGCTGTTGACCTGCTGCTGGAAAATGACGCTGGGGAACACAGTGAGCATGACGGCCGTGGGTTCGCCCCACCAGTCTTCGTGCACGATGTCGAGCAGCCGTTTGTCCTGGATATCCATGCTTTCCTTGAAACTGGTGACGCCGCTGGTCACTTCGTTCTTCTGGCCGCTGTTGCCGCGCGTGGAGATCATGGCCGCATGGCGGAACCGCTCGTCCATGCGCAGGGCCGACTTGTTATCGGCGCGCCACAAGCCGTAGGTAATGAACCAGGTATGCAGCAGTCCCGGATGGTAGGGATCCTTGATGTTTTCCTGCATGAGCTTCCAGTTGCCCGGAATGCGCTGGCGGTTGTAGCCCAGTATGGTCAGCTTGCGCCCATTGAAAAGGCGATCGAAATAGCCCAGGATTTCGGGGCCGAGATAGTCCTCGAAGCTTTCCACGTCGTGATCGAACGAGGCGAACACCACACCGCCCCGCGTGGCCACCTTGAGCTTGTTCAGGCCGTTCTCGCTGGTCTTGAACTCTTTGGGCATGCCGCCGTTGACCTTGCCGTTCTGCTTGACGCCACGCAAAAAGGGCACGCCCTGCAGATCGCCCTTCAGGCTGTAGTTCCACTGATGGTACGGACAGACCAGTTCTTTCTTGTTGCCGGTGCGCGCGCGACAGAACTGCATGCCCCGATGCGCGCAGACGTTCTCGACGACATTGATGCCGCCGTCCATGTCGCGCGTCAGGATGACCGAACGCTCGCCGATGACGGTGCGCTTGAAATCGCCCGGATTCGGAATTTCGGCTTCAAGGCCCACGTAGCACCAGTGCCCATGGTAGAACAGCCGCTCCAGTTCCTTCTTGTAGACATCGTGGTCGGTATAGGCCCAGAACGGGATCCGGCTTGTGCCTTCGGCCTGCCACTGGGGGTTCGTGGGAAAAACAACAGGAATGTCACCCATGACTCGTCTCCTTGTTCAAACTATTGATGGCCCCGCGGGGCGCAATTTCCATGCATCGGGCAGCGCCGCGCGGCGCTATCCGGCTTTCCTTGCTACGTGCCGCTGGCGTAGAACGCATCGGCGTAGATATGCTCCGCCGGCAAGCCTTTGCCCGTCAGCAACAGAGTGGCCGCCTCCACCATGGGAGGCGCGCCGCAGACGTAGGCGCGAAACCCTTCCAGGCTTTGCCAGTCCTGCGCCACGGCATCGGTGACCAGCCCGGTGCGCAAGCCGGCGCCGGCCGGGCCGGACGCCACCACGGTATGGACATGGACATTGCGATGCGCCCCGGCGATTTGTTCAAGCACATCGGCTTTGTAAATATCATCCTCTGAACGCACGCCGAAATAAACATGGATAGGGTTTTCCATGCCTTCGGCAAGCGCGCCGCGCACGATCGACAGCACCGGCGCAAGGCCCGTGCCGCCTGCGATGCATAAAATGGGCCCTTCGTGCTTGCGGCGCAAGTACGCCGTGCCCAGCGGGCCGCTGACGCGCACCGCATCGCCTTCCTTCAGTTCGCTGTTCACATAGCCGCTGACGCGCCCGTTGGGCACCACGCGCACATGGAATTCCAGCTCGCCGTCTTCGGCCAGCCCGGCCATGGAATAGGGGCGAATGTGCTCGGGGCTGAATTGCAGCGTGGCGTATTGGCCGGGGGAATATTCGAGCGGCTTGGCGGGCTTGAGGCGCACGCACTTGATGTCGTGGGTCATGTCCTGCACGGACACTACCTTCGCCTTGATGATGCGCGCCGGGTGCGTGACCACCTCGTCGGGCTCGGGGATTTCCACCGTACAGGCCCCGGTAAGCACGCTCATGCACGCCAGCACGTAGCCGCCGTCGTTCAGGCCGGTGCGCTTGATTTCGCGGCCCGACTCGAGCACCTCGCCATCGACGACCTTGCAGCGGCAGGTGCCGCAACGGCCCGCCATGCAGCTATACGAAATGGGAACATCGTTGGAGCGCAGGACTTCCAGCAGATTGGCCCCGGCCTCGACCATCAATTTCTGATCCAGAGGCTGTACTAGTAATTCCATGATTCGTCTCGTGATTTTATGCAGCCGCGCATCGTTCGCCGGCGCGGCAGCGATCCATGAAAATGTGAATCGCCTTCAGTATAGGCACGGGATTAAAATAGATAAATAGAATATGATGAATTAAATGTATAGATTTCCTGAATATCACTATTCCGGGCGGCCATCATGGATCTCAAAGACATCGACCTGAACCTCATGGTCATCTACCATCATTTGCTGACCGAGCGCAGCGTCTCGGGCGCCGCCGAAAAGCTGGGGCTCACCCAGCCCACGGTCAGCAATGCGCTCAAGCGCCTGCGCATCCTGCTGGGCGACGAGCTGTTCCTGCGCACCTCGCGGGGTATGGAGCCGACCCCGTACGCCACCCAGCTTGCCGAACCCATCGCCTATGCGCTCAGCACCCTGCACAACACGCTCAACCAGCAAACGGTGTTCGACCCCGCCACCAGCAATCGCAAATTCATCCTGGGCATGACCGACCTGGGCGAGATCGAGCTGCTTCCCAAGTTGATGAACCTGCTGGAGGAAATCGCGCCAGGCGTCACGCTGAGCACGGTGCGCAACAGTTCCGACAACCTGCGCGACGAAATGGAAACAGGCCGCGTGGACCTGGCCATCGGCCTGCTGCCTCAGCTTAAAACGGGCTTTTTCCAGCAAAGATTGTTCATGCAAAGCTATGTATGCCTGTTCCGCAAGGAACACCCGTTAAGCAGGCACAAAGGAAAAATCACCCAGCGCCAGTTCTTCGACGCGGACCACGTTGTCGTGGTTTCCACCGGGACCGGCCATGCGCACGTGGACGAAATCATCGAAAGCAAAGGGTCGAAAAGGCGGGTGCGCCTGCTGGTTCCGCATTTCGTGGCCGTGGGACATATCCTGGCCACCTCGGACATGATCGCCACCGTGCCCGAGCGCTATGCCCGGCGCTACGCCGAGCCCTTCAACCTGAGCTACGTCAGCCACCCCATCGCCCTGCCCAAGATCGGCATCAATCTGTTCTGGCACGCCAAATACCATAAAGAGCCGGGCAATCAGTGGCTGCGCAACGTCATCTTCAACCTGTTTTCGACCTCGTTGAATTAGCCTGTCTATGGCAACGGGCATTGCCCGTGATACGCATCCTGGTAGCTCTTGAACGGCGTGGCAATGGTCTTCAGGTTCAACCGCCCCTGCGCATCCTTGACCACTTCCATGATGTGCATGCCCTGGATGGGGAAATGATTGTTGCCGAACTTGAAGTCGCCGCGCACCGACTTGAAGTCCGCCGCCTTCAGCGCCGCCATGAAGGCCGGCTTGTCGTCGACCTTGCCATCGACCTTGGCAATGGCCGAATCCAGCAACAGCGCCGCGTCATAGCTTTGCGCCGCATAGTTGGACGGAACGCGCTTGTACTTGGCTTCGAAATCCTTGACGAACTTGCGGCTTTGGGCGTTGTCGAAATCGGGCGCCCAGAAGCCGCCGCTTATGATTCCCACGGCCGAATCGCCGATGGCCGGCAGCGACAAGGCATCCACCACGAACGTCGTCAACAAAGGTTGCTTCCCGCTCAATCCAGCCTGGGCGTATTGCTTGGCGAACGCAACCCCCATCCCGCCCGGGAAAAAGGCGAACACCGCATCGGGCTTGGTGGCCGTGACCTTCGACAATTCCGAGGAAAAATCCATCTGCTGCAGCGACGTGTACAGCTCATCGGCCAGCGGCTCTTTGTAATAGCGCTTGAAGCCGTTGACAATATCCTTGCCGGCCTGATAGTTAGGCGCCAGCACCACCACCTTCTTGTAGCCTTTTTCCTGGGCGTACTTGCCGACCGCCTCGGCGGCCTGATCGCCCTGCCACGAAGTAATGAACTGATACGGTGAACACTGCTCGCCCGCAATTTGCGACGGCCCGGCGTTCGACCCCACAAGAAACACTTTGTGGTCGGTCACGTACTTGTGAATGGCCATCATGACGTTCGAGAACGACACCCCCGTAATGATGGGCACTTTTTCTTTCTCGACCAGGCGCAGCGCAGCCTGCCTGGCCACCTCGGGCTTCAACTGGCTGTCCTCGCGGATAAGATCGATGGAATGGCCGCCAAGCTTGCCGCCCTGCTCCTCCAGCAACAGATTGAAGCCATCCAGCATGTCCTGCCCCACCGCCGCGGCCGGGCCGGACAGCTCGCCGACAAAGCCGATTTTTATCGGATCCGCATGGGCCGCCGCCGCAAGCGACAACGATAATGCCGAAGCCGCCAACGCGGCATGAATCATGTTCTTCAAGGTTTGTCTCCTGGGTTTTCAAGTTTCTAATAATGAACTGCGGCACTGCTCACGAAGAGCTCCCGATCCAAGACCCGGAGCTTCCTCGCAACAACCGTTGGAGCCTTCGGCTCCGGCAATGATTTCCAGCCGCGCCCTGAAGCGCAAACCTCGGCCTGCGCACGCGGCTTGCGCTTTGGCGCGGGTTCAGTGCGCCTCGGCGGCAACCGGGTCGGGCGCTGCCACGGCGTCCGCCGCGCGAACGCCGGGCTCGGCGGCTTTCCCCGCGCTGCGTTGCGCCTCTTCCTTGAGCATGCGCTCGATGCTGCGGCGCATGCGTACCGGCCCCGCGTCGATGCTCAGCAATACAGGCTTCATCGCCCAGAAATCCGAATCGCCGATCGCCGCCTGCTGCGCGTCGATCATGGGCAGATCCTGCATCTCGAAGGCGAAGCGCCGCATTTCCCGGAACGTCTTGTCGGCTTCGGGAGGAAGGTTGGTGCCGGCCGGCATGGCGGCGGCAAAGTGGTAATGAGTGGTCTTTTCAGTTTCGGGAGTCAGGATATGCACCCCGTAATACCAGCCATGGTCTTCACGCTTGCCGCCGACCTCGTGCACGCCGGTATCCAGCAGGAAACAGCTGGGCGGAATCCAGCGCATATTGGTCCACATGTCCACCGGCTTGCCGTCGCGGCGGTACAGCATGTCGAAGATGCCCGGCACCGAAATATTGGGCATCCAGCGATTGCACTGGAGATTCTCGCCATCCTCGACCAGCTCCTGGTCGGCGCCCACCTGTTCCGGACTGCCCAGGTAGCCGTCGTGCACGTAGGTGATATGGCTGAGATCCAGCAGGTTCTCGCCCATGAGCTCGTAATGCGCCGGAATGTTCAAATGGCCGAAACTCGTGCCGTAGCCCGAACCTTCGTCCAGCACGCTGTAATCGGGGATTTTCGCCGGGTCGGCGGCCTCGTCGCCCATCCAGATCCAGATCATGCGGTGCCGGTCGGCCACCGGATAGCTTTTCACCTTGGCCGCCGCCGGGATCTTCCCCTCGCCATGAGGGTTCTTGACGCACTGCCCCGTACAGTCGAACTCCAGGCCATGGTAAGCGCATTGCACGCCATCGTTCACGATCTTGCCAAGGTGCAGCGGCACGAAACGGTGCGGACATCGATCCTGCAACGCCGCGACTTCGCCGTTTTGCTTGCGGTAGAACACCACCGGCTCGTCGAGCAGCTTGCGATGGAACAGCTCGCCTTCCTTTACGTCGTCGCTCCAGCACGCCACATACCAGGCGTTCTTGATAAATGCCATTGTCGTCTCCTTGATCGAACAAATGTCTGCGCCTGCGGCCTCCGGCGCCAGCTCCACCCGGATTCGGCCCGCATGCGATCTCGCTCATGCTTTGCTGGTTGATTTTTCGTAAAATTACCACAAACAGAGTAGACGGTTTGTTTTTATTTGTATCAACAGTGTAACTTAATCACTCTTCAGGACAAAGCCCGATCTTTGACAATGCAATAGAGCGTTGCTATATTTGACCAGTTGCTCAATTAGAAAGAAACCAATGCGCAACAGAGTATCCAGGGTGGTCGGCAGATCAACATGCCGCCTGCGCAACCAGATACCGGCCCAGTAACGCCGCAGGCGCCACGACCAAGAAAACCATGGCAACCTCGAAAACACCGTCTCGAAAAGCCCCTGCTCCGAAAGCAAAAACCACACGCACAACCCGTTCGTATTTGCCCGCCCAGGAAAGAGAGCGCCAGATAATACAAGGCGCAATCGGCTTCTTTGCCGAAAAGGGATTTTCGGGCTCAACCCGGGATCTGGCCAAAAGCCTGGGAATCGCGAACGGGCTCTTGTTCAAGTACTTCCCGACCAAAGAAAGCCTTATCGAAAAAGTGTATCTCGAATTGTTCGAGCTGCGCTGGCATCAAGACTGGGAAGCAACCCTGCACAATCGCTCCGTCGGCCTGGAAGAACGCCTGATCGACCTCTACACAAACTACACGCGCGTCATCAACAGCTACGAGTGGGTTCGGGTTTATCTTTTCGGAGGCCTGAACGGCACCCAGATGAGTACACGCTACTGGGCCTATTTAAGGGAAAACCTTTTCCGCCACGTCATCGACGAACTGCGCCTGGAACACGGCAAGCCGCCTATTTCGCAGGTTCCTCCGCTGGAGGCGGAATTCGAACTGGTTTGGAGCCTGCACGCCTCCTTGTTTTATCTGGGAGTCCGGAAATGGGTGCACATGCTGGAAGTGCCCAAAGACAATGCCCAATCGATCCGCCGGATCATCCAGGGTTTTCTGGACGCGGCGCCGCGTGTGCTGTCCCAGGTAAAAGAACGGGACACAAGCAGCAAACCAAAGGGTGCGCGCAAGAAAGCGGCGGCCTGAGGCGCGGGGCCGATGCGCGGCCAGGCCGCCCCGCCTCACTGCGACCCGAGGTAAAAGCTTTTGACCATGTCGTTGTCGCGCAATTCCTGTAGATTGCGCCCTTCGAACGCAATCTCGCCGTGGACGATGATGTACCCTCGATCCGCGATCCGGCTGGCCTGCTCGAAATTCTGCTCTGCCATCAATACACTCAGCTTGAGGGAATCCTTCAACTCGCCGAGCTTGGTAATGGTCTGCTGCACCAGCAACGGAGAAAGCCCCACGGAAGGCTCGTCCACGAGCAGGATGCGCGGCATCGACATCAAGGCGCGGGCGATGGCCACCATTTGCTGCTGGCCGCCGCTCATGCTGCCCGCCAACTGCCGCCGGCGCTCTTTGAGCACCGGGAAAGCCTCATAGGCAAGATCCAGGCTGCGCCGTATTTCCTGGCGTGCCAAAGGGCGGAATGCCCCCAGCAAGAGATTCTCCTCGACGCTCAAGCGTGGAAAAAGGCGACGTCCCTCGGGGACGATGGCTATGCCCAGATTCACGATATCCTGGGTATCCATGCCCACCAGATCATGGTGTTCGCCATCCAGTTCGAGCGTGATGCTCCCCCCCGCAGGACGAAGCATTCCGAGGATGCACTTGATCAACGTGCTCTTGCCGTTGCCGTTGGTGCCCAGCAAGGCAACCGTCTCTCCTTCTTCCAGGCTCATCGACACACCATGCAGCGCCCGGACGGCGCCGTATCCAGCCTGAAGATCATTGATGGTAAGTTTAAGTCCCAAGATAAGCCCTTTGAACGTGAGGATCGGCGACAACTTGCGCTGGCGTGCCTTCGCATACGAGTTCGCCGGCATCAAGGCAAAATACGCGCTGGGAGAAACTCATCACCGCTTGCATGATGTGCTCGATCATGATTATGGTGATGCCTTTTTCATTCAGGCGGAACAATATGGCAAGCACTTCGTCCACCTCGGCCGACGACAGGCCGGCCATCGATTCGTCGCAAATCAACAGCTTGGGGCGCGCGGCCAATGCCCTGGCCAGTTCGAGCTTTCTCAACTCCACCTGCGTCATATTGCCCGATAGGCTGTCGGCCTTGTGCCGCAAACCCATGTCCTGCAAAATGGCCAGCGCCTCCGACCTGGCCCTGCCGCTGTGGAACTCCCCCCGATGCGCCACGTATTCGAGCGGCACCATCAGGTTTTCCAGAACCGTCATGCTGCGGAACGGACGAGGTATTTGAAAGGTGCGGGCGATGCCCACGCGGGTTCTCTCGTGGGCGGACAACTTGGAGATATTGCGTGAATCGAAGGACAGCGCGCCTTCGGAAGCCAGCAGCGAACCGCTGATGCAGTTCATCAACGTGGTTTTGCCCGATCCGTTCGGGCCGATCAGCCCGACCCGCTCGCCCGCCTGCAAATCCAGGCTGACGTTGGAAACCGCGGTGTACCCGCCGAAGCGTTTGGTGAGTTTGCGAATGCCCAGCAACGGTGCGTTCATGCCTGGCCTCCTGTCGCCTTGCTCTTGGAAAACCTTGTAAACAGGCCCACGACGCCGCTGGGCGCCGCAATGACGAACGCCATGAGAATAAGACCGGTGACCAACACGTTCCATTCACCTGACAACTTCACCGATATGAACTGCTGCGCACAAGCCAGCAGTATTGCGCCAATGATGGGGCCTATCCAATGAGACATGCCTCCGATGATGGGCATCGCAATGGCGGCAAGAGCATAATTCAGGCCGAAGGCCGAATGTGGTTCGATAAACGACATGTAGAACGCGAACGGAGCGCCGGCAACGGCCATGGTCGCGCCTGATACGGCCGCGGCAAGCAGCTTGAGCCTGAGAGTCGGCACCCCGGCGCATTCCGCCGCCATTTCGTCGTCGCGCAGGGCCTTCAGCCCCCGGCCTATCCAGGATATTTCAATGTATCGGGCAACAGCCGACGACAATACCACCAGGACAGCCATCACAAAAAACAGCCATTGATTGTAGGTGCCGAAAGGCCATGGCGGCGATGCGGGAACCAGGGCCATGCCGCGCGCGCCCCCCACAAAACTCCAGTTGGTCACTATTGTTTCGAGAATAATGGCGATGGCCAGGGTTGCGATGGAAAAATAGATTCCACGCAGCCTCAAAGACATGGCCCCCACGCCAAGGCCAAGCAGCCCCCCCATGAACGCACCGGCAAGAATGTACAGCGGCAAAGGCAGTGCGGCCACCTGCGACAGAGCAACCGTGGTGTAGGCTCCCACGGCGAAATAGCCGGCGGAGCCGAAATTGACATACCCTGCATAGCCGCCGAGGATGTTCCATCCGGTGGCCAGTACGATGAACTGCAGGACAACGTAGCCAACGAAGAACACGTATTGGCTTTCGGCGCCCAGGACCGTCGCCATCGCCAGCGCGAGAAACAGGATGGCGCACCCGGCAAAGCGCCAGCCCGCGCCACTTGGCCGAAGCTTGCGGCCGGCCGTGGCGGCCTCGTTCATCTCCAGGCGAGCGGCGTCCGCTCTGCTTGTAGTTTCCATATGTTTACCTGCCAAAAAGACCAGAAGGACGAAAAGCCAGGATCACCAGCAACAAGCCAAACGACACGGCGGCGGCCCACGAAGCGCCCGCGGAGCTCAATACCAAAGACTCGGCAATGCCGACGATCAATGCCGCGACCAGCGTGCCGGCCATGCTGCCCAAGCCGCCGAGCACCACGATGCAGAATGTCCTGCCGATATAGAGCCTGCCCAGATCGGGCTCGATCGGGCCGGTAACGACCAGCAGCGCCCCCGCTATGGCCGTGACCGCCGTGGCAATGGCAAACCCTGTGCGCTTGATCTTGACGGGATCGGCGCCAAGCAGCAAAAGCGCGCCTTCGTCCTGGGCCACCGCCTTCAAGGCCCTGCCGGTAAACGTACGGGACAGATAAAGCGTTATGCCGCCAGTGAGCACCAGCCCGATTCCACACGCGACAAGCATGCGCAGCGGTATGCGCATTTCGCCAAAAGCAAGGCTGCTGCCTATGTAGGGCGCCTCGACCATGTACTGGTCGACACCGAAGACGATGATCAGTGCGGCCTCCACCACAAACGACAGGCCAAAGAAAAACGCCAGGCCTCGCACGGCGGTGTCGGAGCCATGCCGCTCGAAACTGAAATGGTAGAACCGGTAAACGAGCAGCCCCAGCACATAAAACACCGGCATCAGGATCAGCCCCGCGAGAATCGGATCCACACCTCTTTGATTCAGCAGAAAAGTGGCGTATCCGCCCAGTATGAGGAAGCTGGGATGCGCGATATGCGGCACGTCGACCAAGCCGAACGCAACGGACAGGCCGATGCTGACCGCCGCATAAAAGCACCCCAGAAGCACGCCGGAGACCAGCGCGTCGTACAGTAAATCGAGTGACAAGATCTTTCCTTTGCCCTATCCAGGATCGAAATGACGATGACGATTGCGGCGCCGGGAGGCCCGAAGCGCGGGCCCTCCCGGCCAATGGCCCGCTGGCCGGCTACTGCCGCGCCTTCTCGAAAGGCGCCCGCAATTCGCCCGACTTGAACTGCTCGGGATAGATGATGACTTGCGTACCGGGCCGTCGGAACTGGTCGAGGCCTTTCCCGACCACGCCTTGATATTGCGTTTCGAAGACCCGGGGACTGGCCCATTCGCCAATCGACGTGAATTTGATGTCGCCCACGATGGTCTTCATGGGATGGGTATGGATGTACTGGGCCAATACCTTGTTGTCCAGAGTCTTGGTTTCGGTGACGGCCTGTTCCAGCACTTGTCCCGCGGCATAGCCGAACGGCGCAAGGTAATAGCCCAGCGGATCGACTTTTTCCGTTGCCGCCAACTTGGAATAGCGCTCGAAGAATTGCTTCATGCCGGGAAAGTCGACGGTTTTCTCGGGCACATACTGGGCGTAATTGACAATGCCGTTCAGCAATGGCCCCAGCGACTCGAGCATGGAGGCATACTGCAGACCCACCATGCCGCCACCAAGCATCTTGACCGAACTGCCCACCCCTATCTCGTTGATCGAGCGCACGATGGCAGCGGAATCGGATGGGTACGACGCCACGAACACCAGATCGGGCTTTGCCGCCTTCAAGGAACGCAGCAAAGAAGAAAAATCCACCGTGGATGCGGGATAGCTCTGGTCGAACACGACCTTCAGCCCCTTCTGCTTGGCCATTTCCCGCGCCCCATTCGCCAGGGTCTGCGAGAAATCCGTGTCCGCGGCAAGAAAGGCGATGGTTTTGGCGCCCAGCTTGAGGCCCGGCTCGATGAACGCCCCCGCCCAGGCCTGTGCGCCGTCGCCCCACGGGGCAATCTGAAAGTACTTGTCGTGCTTGATTTCAGTATTGTTGGCAAAAGCGAAATTGCCGATCATCAGCCGATCGCGCTGCTTGATGGTTTGCAGCACCGCCGCCGTAGGATTGGTGCCGTAGGGAGAAATCAACAAATCCACCTTGTCGACATCCATGAGCCGGGTATAGATTCCCGGCTCATGAGAGGGGACTCCCTGATCGTCATAGATGACCAGTTCCACCTTGCGCCCTAGAAGGCCGCCCTTGGCGTTGACGTCGTCGCGCCATATCTGCAGGGAAAGAAGCGAAGACTTCCCCCCTCCGGCCAAGGGCCCCGTTTGGGCTATGGCCGCGCCGATCTTGATGGGCGGCAATTCTTCAGCCTGGGCTTGCATACCGGCCGAACAGAGTCCGACGGATGCCATGACGGCGGCAGCAAAAGCCAGCCATTTTCTTCGTGCCAATTTCATGTTTAGTCTCCTGATTTTCATTCTTGGGGCTGGCGCGAACGCGCCATCCTTGCAACAGATGCCGGCCTATGCCTGGCCTTGGGCATCCGGAACTCCACTACAGCCATCCTGATCGCATGAATGGCACCGCCCCATTTCCCTCACTTCAGGCATTGCAGAATCGGACATGCAAATCTCCTTGTCGCCTTAAAAAGTGAGCGATTGCTCACTATAAAAAATTGGATTTTTCGTGTCAATAGAACAAAACACTATTTTTCACAATGCCTTCTGTATCAACTCTTTTCATAGGCTGCATCCTTGGGCATGCTGCGCCAAAGAACGTCTTCATACTCGACGGCGTTCAACACATGCGGGTAATGGCCGCCGTTCGCCAGAGACACATGGCGCGCTGCCGGATACCGGTTTCGCAGTCTTTCCCGCGCCGCCGGTGGAATGAGCGGGTCATCGTCGCAGTCCAGAACGGTGATTGACGCATCCGGCAGATCGAGGGGAGCGCACGCCACCGAGCGCACGACGCCCAGAAAGCGGGAATGCAGGTTGGCCGGGCTTTGCCGTTCGGCCAGCATGACGTTCTGCAGCCGCTGCAAGGGTGACGGCGCTGCATTCTGGATCCGCAGCAGCCACTCCCGATGCAAGGCCGCAGGTTCGATGCCTTCAACGTAGCTGCGGTCGAACAAAGGATTGGCCGCCAGGTCGCTGCCGTCGGTAAAGCCATTGCCGATGACCAGGGAGGCAACCCTTTGCGGGTAATGCAGCGCGAAGAACTGCGCCCAGTATGCGGCGAACGACGATCCGACTATGGTTGCCGCTTCCAGCCCGATGTGATCCATGACCGCGGCCAGCCCATGAGCCAAACGGTCTGGGTCCGACAATGCCGGATAAGTGACGGCAATCAGCCGGGCGCGGGCGCCCAGTGAAAGCAGCGTGGGAGCGAACATCGCCCCGTCGCCCACCGAGCCCGGCAGCAAGATGGCGGCGGGCCCGTCGGCAGCCGTATCGAGCCAGCGCCACTCATGCTCATCCACGACAAGATCGTGCCATGAATAACGCTCTTCCAGCGTCGTCAGTTGATCGATCATGCTGTTCTCACTTTTCGGGATTGGCCTTGACATAACCCTTCTCGGCCAGCTCGGCCATGGCGCCTGGCGAGAACTCGGCTTTGGGACCGTTTCCGCTGATGACGAACAACATCCAGTGCGTATTGTCGGGATCCTCATGGGTGATGTTTTCAAAGCGGCGATTCACGCCGGCGGGAAATGAAATGACATCGCGCGGCCCCACTTCGAAGGACTCGACGTGGTCATCCACTTCCCACGAACAGCGCCACCGTCCCGTAAGCGGCATGAAGGTCTCGTTGGTGTCGTGGTTGTGCATCATGGGGCCCTTGCCGGGCTTGGCCTCGCAAAATCCCAGATTGAAGCCTTCGTTGATCTTGATGGCGGCATTTTCCGCCGCCATGTCCCCGACGGGAGACGTGACAGCCTCGGCATGATCCCCCAGCGGCTGGAATCCGATGACGTTATATAAAAGACGCTGCGCGCTGGGATAATCGCTGTCGGGCAAGCCGCCGCCATAGCCCTTGATTTCGCTAAACAAGGCGACGCGCTTGCGCATTTCTTCGCGCGTGACTCGAATAGTTGGGATACTCATTGCTACACCTCCGAAAAAAACGGCAAAGACTTGCCGGCCGGCCGCACCAAAGCGGGCCGGAATGACTTATGCAGTATGAAAAAAGACGGCTGCCAGACCGTGAAGAAGGGTTGTCTCTGTTTGATATTTATTGCGCTTTTGAAGCACTGGATTCATTAAACATTAAGGCCTCGCCTGCTACAATTCGCACGATTAATAACCACTATTAATTTCTCGTTGATGCAGCGCGCAAGCAGTCATGAGGGGTGCGCGGCCATCAAGCCATGCATGGAGAATGCCGTGAGCCTTCGGAATGTCGATCTGAATCTGCTTGTCGCATTCGATGCATTGATCAGGGAATGTCACGTTACACGGGCCGCTTACCGCCTGGAAATCAGCCAGTCCTCCATGAGCCTGGCGCTGGCCAAGCTGCGCGACCTGTTCCATGATCCTCTGCTCGTAAAATCCGCCAAAGGCCTGATCGCCACGGAAAAGGCGCTTGCTCTGCTGCCCGAGGTCGAGAACATTCTGCGCAGTGTCGATGTCCTGGTTCACGACCAGCAGCCGTTCGACCCGGCCCAGGCCACAGAGACGATCACCATGATCGTTATCGACTATATCGACTTCGTCGTCATGCCCCACCTGATGCTGGAGCTGCAAAAACAGGCGCCCAATGTCTCGCTTCGCGTCGTCGGGCCCAACCCGCGCAAGCTCGGAGAGATCATGAGCAGCGGGGAAATCGACATGGCCCTCACTTTTTTCCCCAGCCCCCCGGACAATGTCCGCATCCGGCCGTTGTTCTCGGATCGCCTGATAGGCATCGCAAGAGCGGAACACGAGCTTTTCGACCGGCCATTGTCACTGGAGCGCTTTTGCGACTTCAACCACGTGGCGCTGGAGCCCGGCGAGGGAGCCACCATGTATAACGCGCTGATCGACGGCGCAATGCGCTCCGCGGGCGTTCAGCGCCGCATCGCGCTGTCGAAGCCGACGTTCATGGGGGTGCCTTTCCTCATTTCCCAAACCAATCTCATCGCGACCATTCCCGAGCGGATCGCGCAAAGATTCACCGACATTTCGCCGATCCGGCTCTTCGAGCCGCCCCTGAAGCTGGAACCCATCAATGTCGTGCTCATGTGGCACGACCGCACCCACAACAACCCGCTGCATCGATGGCTGCGCGATCAGATCGCCCAGGTATGCACGCGCTGGCAATGACCGTAGAAAAAAAGCAGCCCTTTTAAAAGAGAGGGCCGCGTTGTCAGTTTCCAGTCAACCTCGTTCAGGCAAGGCTTCCTCGACAAGCTCGATCCAGTGCCGCACCGGTGTGCGCGCCGCGCTGTTCAAGTGCGCCTGGCAGCCGATATTGGCCGTGGCGATCACATCGGGCCCTTCGGCCTCCAGGGCATCCAGCTTGTTGTTGCGCAGCGTCGTGGCCAGTTCGGGTTGGGTAATCGAGTAAGTGCCCGCGGATCCGCAACACAAATGTCCATCCCGCACGCGCGCCAGATCGAATCCCAGCGCCTCCAGGATGCGCTCTACGGAACCGCCCAGTTTCTGGGCATGCTGCAATGTGCACGGACAGTGGAAAGCCACTTTCATGTGCGGATCAGTGCGCAGTTCGGTCAGCGGCTCGGCGGCGATGACCTCGGCCAGGTCGCGGGTCAGACCGCTTACGCGCCGGGCCTTTTCCGCGTAGGCGGGGTCGTGGCTTAGCAGGTCCGCGTACTCCTTCACAAAGGCGCCGCAGCCGCTGGCTGTCATCACGATGGCCTCGGCGCCGTCCTCGATGGCCGGCCACCAGGCATCGATATTGCGCCGCGCGCGCACCAGCCCTTTTTCCTGCGCGTCCAGATGATAATCGGTGGCGCCGCAGCAGCCGGCGCTTGCGGCCGCCGCAACGCTGATGCCAAGCCTGTCCAGCACGCGGGCCGCCGCCGCGTTCGTATTGGGCGATAGCGCAGGCTGTACGCAGCCCTCGAGCATGAGGACTCTACGCCCATGCCGCATGGGCGGCCTCGCCTTGGCCGCAACCGCCCGCGCCGGAATCTTTTCTTGCCAGGCCGTGGGCAGACAGGGCCGAAGCCAGCGCCCGACCGTCAAGGCCGCGCCGAACGCGGCGCGCCGGGGAACCAGAAGCCGCAGCCAGCCCCGCAAGAGTCTTTGCTTCCATGGCCTGGAAACGTGCTCCGCCATTTGGGCGCGCCCGATATCAAGCAGCGAGTGATACCGCACGCCCGACGGACAGGTCGTTTCGCAGTTCCTGCATGTAAGGCAGCGATCCAGATGCCGTTGCGTCTTTTCGCTTGCCTGCCCGCCTTCCAGAAACGACTTGATCAAATAGATGCGTCCGCGCGGGCCATCCAGCTCGTCGCCCGTGATCTGGTAGGTTGGGCAGGTTGCGTTGCAAAAGCCGCAATGCACACAGGACCTCAGGATGCTTTCGGCTTCTTGCGCGCGCCGCAGGCCTTTGATGTTTTCGCTTAGATTGGTTTGCATTGACGCTCTTCAAATGTCGGGGTACATGCGTCCTGGATTGAAAATTCCGTGAGGATCCATGCTGGTTTTCAACCGCTTCTGGATGCGCAGCATCGCTTCGGGCAGCGGGTGAAACGGCTCGATGCCCGGGCCGGGGGCGAAGCATGTGGCATGTCCTCCCAACGAGCCGGCCAGCGCGCGTATTTCCTGGGCATGCGCATCGCTCTTGAGCCAGCGCTGGGCGCCGCCCCAATCCAGCAGGCTCTCGCCGGGCAGCTCGACGACAGGCGCATCGACCGGAACGGAAAGGCGCCATAAAGGCCTGCCGTCCCCAAAGAACGGCAAGTGCTGCTCGCGCAGGTCGCTCCAGATTTGCGGCGCCTCTTCGTCGCCCCCCATCTGGCCGCAGGCGGCCAGCACGGAGCCCACCCCGCCCTCGAGACGCACGTGCAGCCTGCCGGCCATGTACAGCGCCCCGGTCAGAGGCAAGGCGGCTCGGCGCCAGCGGGACAACGCGGCCAGGGCCTCGCCGGCTTCCATGTCGAAATACAAACAGCGCAACTCACGCGCCTTGGGCAGCACCTTCAACGACAATTCGGTCAGCACGCCAAGGCACCCGAAACTGCCAGCCATCAGCCGGGAAACATCGAAGCCGGCCACGTTCTTCATGACTTCGCCGCCGAACCTCAGATGCTTGGCCTGGCCGGTGACAAGGCGGCAGCCCAGCACGAAATCCCGCACCGAGCCCGACCAGGGCCTGCGGGGCCCCGCAAGGCCGCTGGCCACCGCGCCTCCAACGGTTGCGTTTCCCGCGTATTCCGGCGGCTCGCAAGGCAGCATCTGCCCTTGAGCATCCAGAACCGCGTTCAGCTCGGCAAGCGGCGTGCCCGCGCGAACCGTCACGACCAGTTCGCTTGGATCGTATTTCACGATGCCGCGGTGATCGCGGATGTCGAGTTCGGCCGCCTCCACCGGACGGCCCAGCATGGCCTTGCTGTTTCCACCGAGGATGCGCAGCGGCGTTCCGCCCGCAATCGCCTGCCGCACCTGATCCACCAGGCGGCCGGCGATATCCGCCGAACGATCGCCCCCGTCCATTAAAAACGCTCCAGTTCTGGATGCGCCGTTTTTCCGGCGTGCACATGCATCGACCCGAACTCGGCGCAACGGTTCAGCGTCGGGATGTTCTTGCCGGGGTTCAACAACCGGCGCGGGTCGAAGGCTTCCTTCAAGGCATGAAAGTATTGCAGCTCGTCGCTGTCGAACTGCGCGCACATCTGATTGATCTTCTCGCGGCCCACGCCATGTTCGCCCGTAATCGTCCCGCCCACCTCCACGCACAGCTCGAGGATCTTCGCGCCGATGTCTTCCGCCCGCTGCATCTCGCCCGGTGTATTCGCGTCGAACAGGATCAAGGGATGCATATTGCCGTCGCCCGCATGAAACACGTTGGCGACCCGCAGGCCATACGTTTCGGACAGTTCGGCAATTCTCTTCAGTACCCGGGGCAGCTCTTTGCGCGGGATGGTGCCGTCCATGCAGTAATAATCCGGAGAAACCCGCCCCACCGCCGGAAACGCGTTCTTGCGTCCGGCCCAGAAACGCTGGCGCTCTTGCTCGTCTTTGGCCACACGCACCTCGACCGCTCCCGCCGCATGCAGGACGGCGTCGACCCTGGCACAATCCTCGGCAACGTCGGCCTGCGCGCCGTCGAGCTCGCACAACAATATGGCCTGCGCATCGACAGGATAGCCCGCATGGACGAAGTCTTCCGCCGCCCGGATGGCAAGGTTATCCATCATTTCCAGGCCGGCGGGCACAATGCCCGCGCCGATGATCATGGCGACCGCGGCGCCCGCTTTTTCCACGTCGTCGAAGCTGGCCAGGAGAACCTTGGCCGCTTGCGGCTTGGCCAAAAGCTTCACCGTGACCTCGACCACCACGCCCAGCAGGCCTTCGGACCCGGTGAACAGGGCGACCAGGTCGAATCCAGGGCAATCCAGGGCCTCCGACCCCAGGGTCAGGAGGTCGCCATCGATGGTCACGACGGTAACCTGGAGAATATTGTGCAGCGTCAGACCGTATTTCAGGCAATGCACCCCGCCGGCGTTCTCGGCCACGTTGCCGCCGATGGAACAGGCAATCTGGGAGGAAGGATCGGGCGCATAGTACAGCCCGAAATCCGCCGCTTCCTGGGAAATCGCCAGGTTGCGCACCCCCGGCTGCACTCGCGCAAGGCCCGCGTCGGCATCAATGGAAAGAATACGGTTGAAGCGCGCCATGACCAGCAAGATGCCTTTTTCCAGCGGCAGGGCGCCGCCCGACAAGCCCGTTCCCGCCCCGCGCGCCACCACCGGCACGCCATGGGACGAGGCGAACTTCAGTATGGCCTGCACCTGCTCGACCGTCTCGGGCAATACCGCCAGCATGGGAACCGTGCGATAAGCGGACAAACCATCACACTCGAACGGCCGCAGGTCTTCCAGCTCGTGCAGGATCCGCAGGCCTGGCACCGCGGCTCTCAATCCGCCCAGAACCGCCCGCTTATCCACATCCGGCAACACGCCGTCAACCCGCTCGTCGTACAGTAGGCTCATGCCTGAATACCTCTTTTCATATAGCTCCCAGGGCAGACAGCACGATGCTCCACCAGAAACCTGGCCTTGTCCATACGAAAATCAACTGGACATACCACTTTTTAAAAACTATTTTCCATATTTATAAATAAATTATCTAATAAAAACAAATATATAATCTAGAAACACACAGCAGGAAATCTATATCAATCAGACTGGTCATACCAGTAATAATGAGCACTCGCCAAGAAATGGACACCGGCAGGAACCGAACCGTCGCAGACTCCGTCGCCGAGAAAATCGAACGCCTGATCGTCGACAATGTACTCAAGGCCGGACAGACCCTCCCCTCGGAAAGGCGCCTGACCGAAAAGCTGGGCGTATCGAGGACGGCGCTGCGTGAGGGGCTCAACCTTTTGCGCGCCCGCGGCCTGATCACGACGTCTCATGGCAAGGGCTCGTTCGTCGCCAACCTGATGTCCGAAGCCGTGCAGACAACCCCCATGATGCATCTTCTGGACTCCCAGCCGCGCACGCTGTTCGACCTCCTGGAGGTGCGGGAGCTCCTGGAGGCCGAATCCGCCCGGCTGGCCGCGCTGCGCGGCACGCAAGCCGACTATGCACTGATCACGCGCCGCTACGAACAACTGGCCGCGGCCCAGGGCCGCGAAGCCAGCCCGCAGACCCTTGCCAGGCTGGATCACGCCTTCCATCTTGCCATCTACGAAGCCTCCCACAATCCCGTGCTGGTCCACACCCTGGGTTCGCTTACCAACCTGCTGCTCAGCTCGGTCCTCGCGTCGGTCAACAACCTTTACCATCGCGAAACACAAAAAAAACAAATCGACCGCCAGCATGCCCGCCTGTTCCAGGCGGTAACCGGGAAGCTGCCCGAGCAGGCGCGCAAAGCCGCGCAAGAGCATATCCGGGGCATCAGGAAAAACCTGGAAGACATCGAACGGGAAGAACAGCGCCTGATCCGCGCCACGCTAAGGCTGGAAGAATGGGCCTAGCCTTGGGTAAACACCGTGCTGCAACGTCGCCGCCGCGAGCGAAACACCCCTGACGATATAATCGGCTCGATCCGTATCAATCCGAACTTCACCGCGCATGGCTTCCAGAAAGAACCTCTCCATCGGCCAAGACACCACGCCAGAGCCGGAATCATCCGACGCGCTGCCCTTGCTCGACGGCCGAGTTCCCGAGCCTGTCAAAGCGCAGCGCCGCACGCAGGAGGATCGCAGCCGCGACGCCAAAGAGCGCTTGCTGGCCGCCACCATAAGCGTTCTTCGGCGCAAAGGCTACAACGGGCTGACCACCAAGGAGGTCGCCAAGACAGCCGGGCTTTCCAACGGCGCCCTGATGCATCACTACGCCACCAAGGCCGAACTCGTCATCGCAGCGACGGCCGCGGTGTACGACGAATGCATCATCCGCGGGCAGCGCCTGGCCCGCACCCCGCAAGCGGTAAAAAAGCCGATCGAAAGCTTTATCTCCGACCAGCTAAGCGTGTATTTCGACTGGCCTTTCCATACCGCGCTGGAAGTCATCGTCGTGTCGCGCACCGACCCCGAACTCATGGCCCGCATCTACCCGGTCATGGATCACTACCGCAAGACCACCAACGCGCTTTGGCTGGAAGTCTTCAAAAAAGCGGGCCATTCGCCGCAGCAGGCCCGAACCATTCTCAACCTTTCCCTGAACATGGTGCGCGGCATGGCCGTCAACCGCATGTGGGCCAAGGACGCAACCTACTACGACGACTGCCTGAAAGACTGGATAAAAATCGTCAATGAGAAGTTTCCGGTGGGCAAACCTGCACAGCCGGCCAGGAAAAACACCGCTTCCTGAAAAGACACCCCAGAGAATTCGGCAGCCAAAAGGCCGCTTTGGCCATGCTGGCCTGACGCAGAGATGGGCCGCGCCTGCGGCACGCCAGCGGTAAAATTGCGCCCACCCGCAAAAGCGGGCACAAGGCCGGAGCGGCCGGCTACGGCGCCTTTACGCTGGCCAGCTTCTTGTTGAAAGCATCCAGCGGCATTGC
>CALMPB010000387.1 GCA_937871985.1 uncultured Burkholderiaceae bacterium | reverse complement strand
TGACAAGGTCGTGCTTCGGGTAGAAAATCCAGCATCCGCGATATTACCCGAGCATCTGCCTCATCTTTTCGAGCGCTTCTATCGACCTGATGCTTCGAGGCAGCGTAGCGGCGAAGGTGCCGGACTGGGATTGGCGATCGTTAAATCCATCGTTGAGGCGCATGGCGGATCCATTAATGTGTCCACATCGGACAATCTAATCACCTTCGAAATAACTCTGCCCACCCTCTGACACATTCTGACGCATAGCACGGCTAAACTACAGCTCTTCCATTACACGCTACGGTCAGCGGCGTCCTTGAAACTCGCTTGATGATCGAGTGAACGGCGGCACGGGTGAGAGAGAGTTCATGGCGTCAAGTCTCTGCTCGATGCGGCTTAGATACTGCTGATTGTTCGTATTGTTTAGTCGCACTTCAAAATCACTTTACTTGCCAAAGTATCGTGGCGTCTTAAACTTTATTTTGCGCAGGCAGCGAGAAGTTTCTTTATGGCTGAAACAAAGCCCGGTTTAAAAATAGTCCTGAACTGAGTAGTATGGTCAATTGGCATGACGATACGTCCGAGCTTTTTCTCGACCCAACCCTCCTGGTCCCACAACTCTCGAGATATTGCGTGAGCAAGTGCTTCCGTTTCGAGTTGGTTTAGCTCCGCTGGTTTGAGCACCTGGACCGTGATTCCGGCTTCTTTGTCGGGCCTTGATTCCAAGACGGAACCAGAGGCGCGACGATCTATTATTAAGGTAGATTGAGCTTTAAGAATATTAAGTTCGGCGCGTAAGGAATTACGTTCTTTTACTAGTTTCTCTACGATAATGCGAGTAGCTGGGTCAGGAATGTTTTGCGATAAACGTAAATCGTCAGACGTCCGTCTAGTCTCTCGCAAATCAGGCTTTTTTGGCCCGACATAGGCCTGCCAAGCCTCAATGAGCTTACGGTAATCAGACGATTGAACATTCCAAAGCGACTTTGCCTTAAGGCCGCCCTGCGACTCGATTAATTCCCCTATGCTCTTTAGTGAAAAATCGTTATTGGCAACCTTGCTACGATCACAACAAATTTGGTGGATGAGTGCCAGATTCCGTTTCTTTATGGGATGGACAGTGAGCGTTAAGATTGCTTCAAGTACCTCATCTGGGTGCACATTTGTTTCGCTATGCATTTAGAACTCCAGTTTAGGAATCGATTTGACACTTGATCCTACAGATATTTTCTGAGTCTGCGCAGATTTGAGTACAGCGCTCACATCAACGCCAAGATATTGGGTTAGAGACTTGCCTGCATCGATCAGTGCTATGACTTGGTAGCGCCCCAGCGCTGGATTTTCGCGGTTCATTTGAGTTGCTAACTGGCGCAGAAATGCGTTGCCAATCAACTTCTGCTCTTCTTCGGAAAGTAGTAGGAATGTTGGTGGCAATTGTTCACGCCGAAGCGCAGCATCGAGAAGTTGGCTGCGCCTCAAGACGGCTTTCCCGGGCTCGAGATCCGGATAAATTTCGGCCCCCTCGCAGATACCTGATAATTGCAACAGTTCGGAATCGGTCTCTTCGACCGCAACCTGGATATCCATTATGGTTCCCGCGGCGACAAGAGCAGTACCCTCATGGCCGGTCAGAGCCACTCGGCAACGCTCTATAAGCCCGGTAATTGCAGATATAGTCATAGTTAGCTCGTCAAAGCGCTGGATAGCCTGCTCCCGAACCCGCTCTGCCTCAAGGTATTCCCGTTGGCGCGTGAATATTTGTCCACTCGATAAGGCCGCGGCACGCAGTTCCTCAAACGCCAGATACTTTTCTTCGGCCGAGATGACCACCGCGCGAGCTTCATTGCAGTGGTACATCGCATTGTTCCAGCGAGCTGCTAATTGCGGGAGGAAGCTAGGTCGGGTGACGAACCATCGGCAACGGGGGCAATTACGAGCCCCACCAGGCACAGGGTTATAGCGAGGCGCAGACTCATTGCCAATATTTGGTCCCCCATTGTGACAACCCGCACTATCTTCCTCAGAGATATTCCCGCCGGCTAGGCAAAGTCCGTCTATCATCACCATCCACCCAGCTGATACTCGCTGCTCTGGGATGACTGATACGGCAGCGCTCAAGGACGCTGGACTATTGGTGATGGCCTCTTTTACCATTTGTGTGTATTCGGTATTGGCCATCCAATCCAAAATGGACTTATCTGCTGATTCGTTCAAGCGCTCCACTCCGGCTTGGATCGCCTGCTGGGTCTGCTTCGCCCCAGGTTTTGTATAGTAAAGCGTCATCACTAGTCGACTGTGGCCGGCGATTTTTTGAAGGATCGCAAGAGGTACTTCTCCGTCAAGAGCTAAGGCCGTAATGAGTGAAACCCGAAGGCCATGTAAGGCGAACAAGGTTGTCATGTTCGACTTAGCTGCTTTCTTACGCTCTGAAACTAACCGAATTGTTCCTCCGCCAGGTAGTCTTTCGCCCCGTGACCACAAGCGCAGTTCAAGCTCATATAGGCACCAATACCACGGGGCGTTGAGTGCGGTTTTCGTGAGGGGAAAATTGGGGAACTCTTTATTTTCAGGTGTTCGAAATAAAAAGCTCGTATCCGGATAGTTTGCCAGCTGTGCCTCAGACTTCACTGGCAAATGGCGTCCATCGAGTTCGCTCCACTGGGTTAGGCGCTGAAGGGGATTGTACTTTTCCTGCCATGCGCGCAGCTTTTCAAGCCAGTAATAAGGATCTTGGTGTAATTTCGCGCCAGTAACCCATGGAACGTTGTATCCTTTTTGGTTTCGATCTTTGTCGATGTCAGCTGTTTTATTTGTGTTTATATGCAGAAGAACTGTGGAGCTCACATCAGACAACTCGCTCGGTTTTCGGAAGACGCCATTAGTGTATGGTCGAACTTCGGTACCTTTGGCCAGTAACCCGGTGTTTAAGCTCCAACTCCCTTTTTCCCAGCGCCACGTATCTGCTTCGCCGGAATCTAGCATCCGGACCTGAAATGTCCGCAGTGGCAACTGTAATTTAACCAGTAGTGCTACCCAGCGTACTGGGCTCCACATTTCTAGAACGGTCTTGAACTCTTTACGGCGGTCAGGACGGGATTCGATAACCTTGATCCGTTCACGCCAAACGCAATCCGGATCTGAATGGTCAATGATGTGTGGATCTACCTCAAACCATATAGGCGCTATCTTTTCTCCTCCACCTTCAGACTCGTTGAGTCGCTTCTTTTTGGTTGATGTTCCTAACGCATTCTGAGCCCACTTCCAGTCCCCAAAATTGGGACCTTGAACGAGCAATTGCCTAAGTTCTTCAATATATCCGTAAGGCAACGTCGTCCGGACACTTTCAGAGTGTCGGCCAATCCCGCTGCGACTCAGATGTTGAAGTGGGTTTCTGAACGCAGAGGAAGTATTTAGGCGGCCAAAATCGTCTTCTTCGCAAAACTCTGGAGTACTTAGTACCCACTCAATAAAATAATAGGCTGCATTGTTAATTAAGACTGTGGAATGAGTCTTTTTGGCCCCCCAATTTGATCGGTGAAAATCGGGGTGGTGGTTGTTAGCTAAAAGAAATTCCGCAGGAATGGCGGACAACTGATATTTCTGCAAGAATCCGATGAGCGCATTGATCCCTTGAATAGCCTGTTGAACCCCGGTTTCTATCCCGTTGGCCCATTGACTTGCTAAGTGCCGCCATTGTTCGTACTGTGGGCACTCCTCCCGGATCCAGAAGAAATCTTTATCGTTCAGTTTAGTTAAGCCTACCGTTCGCTGCGCTTGTCGACGGCGATGGAGTTCTTTCTTCGAAGTAGGTTTAGGGGGAACCGGCTCCGGGTTTGATATCAGTATGCTGATGTTAGCTAGCGACCACGCTATACCGGTTTTGGTCTTTTGCCCACGCTGATTTAGGATGTTGGCAATTTCCAGAAAAGTAAATCCGGCTTTTCGGTATGCGACGCATTCATTTGCGAGTTGCTTACGAATATCGTCAAAGCGTGAGTTATTGACCGGCGTGGCGTCTATAATATCCGTGAGGGTCTTTTGAGTCACGAGTTCTGCCTTTACCGATTCCATGCCTGGTCTTGCATAACACCAACAGACTCAAGGTCAATAACAACGAACTTGGTCCTAGAGTTACTATCCATCGCATTTAGGCGGCTAATGGCCGACGCTAAATATTCGCGACACTCGTTTTGATCGGCTTGAGTGTATACCTCTTGACTCATTAAGTCGGTATGGTGCATAAATCGACGAATCATTTCTTTGGGAATTCCAGCGCGACGCAATCGCTGGGCATAGGCATGTCGGTGCCCATGGATGCTGGTACCCAATCGCTTGGAGGATACTAGACCAATACGCTCCAGAGCAGCAGCGTGATGGACCTCGAATTTTCCCATTTTATAGATTCCGCCTTTGGGTGCCCGGGCGATATTCATAAAGGCATAAGGATGAGCGCGAAGCGCTGGATCAATCTGCCTGACTTGTTCAATGTATTTATGCCAGATATCCCAGAACAAGTGAGCGAACTCAGGAATAAACCAATAGGCCTGCTTATAGTAGCCACCGAACTGAGTTTCATGCATACCACCTTTCCAACCGGCCGCCTCGGTTCCCAGTGCCCAGTCACGTGGTGTTAATCCGTACATTTCCGCTAGATATTCGGCTCGATTGCCTTTGCGCTGTAACCCAGTAGCGTCATTCCACCTGGAATCATTGGGCGCAGCACCCCAGGCAGGGTGGTGAATAAGGACCAAGGCACTTCCAGGGCACTGTGGGTCTTCAGTGACGTCCCATAGATAAAGATGGAATGGTTCAGATACTCGAAAGCCCGCGCCATTCATCAGAAGCGTTATGAGCATATCCCGATAGTTGTATCTACCGTTAACTTTAAACCCCTTAAATAATAAATCCATTATCCGGTTTTCGGGAAATGACGGCGGATTTTCTTTCTCTATCGCTGGAGTTCTATGCCACTTCGTTGACAACGGCGCGCCTGGCTTACGGCTAGTCTCTTGAAAGCTTGACCAGGTGTGTCCTAAAAACGCTTGGTTGCGTCGGTACTCATAAGCGGCTTGGGCTACTAAATGGTCATAACTGCTGTTTCGCCAGAGTGCGGTCGGATTGGGTCTTGTAGGATATTTGCTGCACCACCAAGAAAAGAAGTCAGTGAGATTGCAGATGATGCGATTCGATGCTTTTGGTCCACGGGGTCTCCACCACAAGCCACTTGGATCCGAACCAGTTGTGTAATCGATCGAGCCGGTTAAAAGTCGTTGACGAAAATTTTGGAACGTATCTTGGCCATCAATGCCATCTGAATGGGCGTCCAAATACTCCAAGAATAATCTGGCAGCTTGAACTACCTTGATCATCCATTGAGGGCTACGAATATCCCAATGAGCCAGCAAATAATCGACAAGGGGGCCTAATGAACCATTCGGAGTAAGTAGCACGGGTATTTCGTAGAAGACACCAGTTTCATCCGTGTAAACCCGAGCTTTGACGACGGTAGATTCAAACATTAGCATCCCCAGTTCTTGCTTAACAGCCGTCAATAGGTCGAAAATCTGACGAACTCCGTTAGTTTGCTGTCGTGCCTCGCCTTCGGCGAACCAACGCCACCCTCTATGAGGTCTCCGGCGGTCCAGCGGAGCCCGTTGGATAGAAGGGAATGTGGGCTAAATAGGTGCCTGCCACAGATTCACCATGTCATTGTATGGAGTATGGAGTATGAAGGGATAATTCTGGTAGTCAAGGCGTTCTCGAGCTTGCGGTTTTTAGGGCATTGATTGAGTTTACGGCCACTGATTTTCGGTTTTAGTGCCAACTATGGATATAGAATAAGGGGGAATAACCAACGACGAGCGTTTCGCTTTAGCCGCTTAATGCGGTAAGCCGCTGCACTGATTTGTCTTTGGGTCAGGTAGGGTCAAACCTACAGCAGCGTCATCTACAAAGAATCGGGTCTGGTTGGGTCACTCAGTCAGGTCTTAAATCAATGTGAATCGCCAAGGAAGGGCCTGTTGGTTGGCACGCTCCGAGGTTAAAACTTAAAGTTAACCGACTACGCATGTAGAACTGCCTGCAGAGGGCTTGCGGACGGGGGTTCAATTCCCCCCGACTCCACCACATTAGACGGCACTAGACAGGGATAGACAGTACGTTAGCGGACAATAAAACGTCCAAAACTGTCCAGAACTGTCTAGCGATTCACACAGAAATCACACAGAATTCACACAGATCCGTGATCGGCTTTCGGGCTCTTCCCCATTATCGGGGGATCAGCGCACTCATCACATTCAGTTAATCGCCCCATTCCAACCGCATTGGGCCAAGACCCGCAAGCGGTAATTCTCAAAATTTCTGAACCCATACACTCGACTGAGAGCATCTCCATCTTCGTATGGAAGTTCGGTGACTCCATTGGACTTGGTAAAGCGCTACTTGGCCCGATTCGCGCCTCACTCATTCACAAGGCCAAGTTATCGCGGAATCATCTAAAAAGGGCTATATCAGCTCTGAAGGTTGCGTCAATCAAGGCCATTCCGGAAGTTCTCGTAAATGGTTTGACGCAGCCACTGATTGGCGGGATCACCTTGGTATCGGGCGTGCCAGTGTTGTTTCAGGTCGAAGCTAGGGGCCTTCATTGGTAGATTCAATTTGCGTAGCGCACCGAATCTGGAAAAGGCATCTGCGCAGGAGTACGGTACTGTCGCCACAAATTCCGACGCCGGCAAGAAATGGAGAATACCCATGAAATGAGGGACGCTCAAGCCGATTCGGCGCTTGATACCTTTTTTCTCCAAATACCTTTCAAAAACTTCCTGGCTCCTACCCTCTGCGCGAACTACAACATGCGATGCTTCCAGGAATTGCTTCATCGTAAGGTTTTCTTTGATGTAAGGATGATTCCGGGCGGCAAGGCATGCGAAGCTGTGGGTGAATAAGTGTTGTTGGTAAAAATTTGCTTTGCTGATGTCGGGGTAGTATCCAACGGCGAGATCCACTTCACCTGTCGCCAGCGCATCTTCAAGGAGCAAAGGCACCATCGAAACAATCTTAATGCGGATGTTTGGCGCCAACCGCCGAAAGCACCTGAGTAATTTCGGTAAGAAAACCATCTCCCCAATATCTACAAGACTGATGGTAAATGTACGTTCGCTGAGAAGAGGGTTGAATTCTTCCCGGGTAAGAACGACTTGCTTGATTGACTCCAAGATATGTTGAATTGGAGCGGCCATGCTAATCGCTCGCGGTGTGGGCTCCATTCCCCTGGATGTTCGAATAAACAGAGGATCCTCAATAAGCACTCTTAATTTGTTCAATGCAAAGCTCACTGCTGGCTGACTAAGGCCAATTTGTTCGCCAGCTAATGTCACGCTTTTAGCCTGGAATATTGCGTCGAAGACACGCAGTAGGTTTAGATCCAAATCATTGATATCCATCTAACTAATTTAACCTATTTATCAATTTGATTGACGGATTTTACTCTAAACCTGAAAATATCTTTACAAAAAATCCGCAGCTTTTATTGCGCATCAAGCGAAGTCAATGCGCATCGACGCGAAGATGGGTAGTCAGGAACAGGGCCCCTTTTGCGCACAGTTTGGTCTGGAGACATTAAATGTTTATCAAAAATGCCTGGTATATAGCCGGCTGGTCACACGAAGTGGCCCAAAAACCATTGGCACGCCGTCTATGCAATGAGCCGGTTGTGTTGTTCCGAGATGCCTCGAACAAAGTAGGTGCAGTCGAAGATAGGTGTTGCCATCGTGGTGCTCCATTACAGTTTGGCAAAGTTGTAGACAATGGCCTGCAATGTGGCTATCACGGCTTGGTGTTCGATTTACATGGGAATTGCGTCGATATTCCTGGGCAAAGCAAGATTCCGGCCAAGGCGAATATCCGATATTTTCCAGTAGTCGAAAAGGATGAGTTCGTATGGATATGGATGGGCGCACCGGAAATGGCCGACCCAAGCCTGATCATCGACTATCCATTTCATAACGACTATAAAAATTGGCCGCATAAGCAACAGGTCTACTACATCAAAGCAAATTACATGCTTATGGTGGACAACCTGATGGACATGACGCATCTTGCGTATGTACATGTGGGATCGATTGGTGGTGATACTACGAGTACTCATGCGGCAAAGATGGAAACCACTCGCACTGAGTTGGGCTTGAAGTATGTGCGCTGGATGCTTGATTGTTCGCCTCCTCCCACTTATACGAAAGCCGTTCCGACTTTGGGCAAGCGAGTGGATCGCTGGCAGGAGTTCGAATACATTGCACCGGGCAATATCATTCAATGGAGTGGCGCAACCAATACGGGAACAGGCACCTACGACAGGGGTATTCGGGATGGTGGCTTTTCTTTGCGCTTGTTCCACGGTTTGACGCCCGAAACAGAGAGCACATGCCATTATTTTTGGTCTACTGCAAACGGTTATCGCCAAAATGATCCAAACGCTACGGAGCAGTTGTTCGACGAAATCGCTCGTGCGTTTTTGGAGGATAAGGTCATTGTCGAGGCGCAGCAGGCGCGCTTGGATGAGTGTGCCGACCGGTCTTTAGTGGATATTGTGTCGGATTCTGCGCGTATTCACATGCGTCGAACCGTCGACCGTTTGATCAAAGAAGAAGCTATCTAAGTAAGTGCGTATTGCAAGCTCAAATTGACTATGCCAATCATACAAACACGGAATATCGAACTTTCTTATAACTTATCTGGGCCTGAAGGGGCACCGGTGCTGGTGCTATCAAATCCCATAGCTACGACTCAAGATGTGTGGATGCCACAGCTAAACGCGCTGACGCCTCATTTTCGAGTGCTTCAGTACGATACGCGTGGACATGGGAAATCTGAGGTGCCTGATGGCCCTTATTCGATTGAGCAGCTCGGCCAAGACGTCCTTGGTTTATTGGATGAATTGAGCATTCGGGAGGCCTATTTTTGCGGCTTGTCGCTCGGAGGAATGACCGGTATGTGGCTGGCTGCTCATCACCCTTCTCGTATTGAAAAGCTGGTGCTTAGCAACTGTGTTTCGCATATTGGCAATGTGGATATGTGGAACGATAGAATCGCTTTGGTTCTCGATAAGGGCCTAGGGGAAATTGCGGCCGGACAGGTTAGTCGTTGGTTTCGACCAGGATTCGAAGTTATGAATCCGGGGGTGTGCCAGGTATTTGAGTTAGAGATTCAGCAAATGTCTTCTCAGGGATATGCTCGATGCTGCGCAGTATTGCGAGATGCTGATTTGCGTGCGGATATTACGAAGATTGTGGCACCTGTACTGGTTATAGGAGGCCAGTACGATGTCGCGACATCTGCCGAGCGTTCGAAACAACTGGCGGCAGAGATTCACTTGGCGCGATATGTCGAGTTGCCAGCGGGCCATTTATCAAATTGGGACGCTCCGGCCGAGTTCAACGCCGCGGTATTGCAGTTCCTGATGAGTTAAGCGTAGACGATGCAGGAGCAACAGCTGTTGTTGCATTAGCCTGCTGCATATAAAAATTTTATTTGACGACGGTTTTATTATTAGAAAAGGGTTGCTATGAATTTAATGGGTCGGCATAAAAAAGAAATTGGAGAAGTGGTTGATAACTGGGTTATATGGCGTGACGCGGGCTTTTGGGATCGCTTCGCAACCGTTTGGCACGATGATGGTTGGATGGCGGCAACCTGGTTTCAGGGGCCAGGCCATAAGTTCGTCGAAGTAAGCCGAAGTGGCTTTGAGAAGGGTGTTTCCATCCTGCATTTTCAGGGTGCTAAGAATATTGAAATTCAGGGTAAGCGTGCCATTGCTCAAACGAAGATGACGATAAGCCAGCGTGCTGAGGTAGACGGCGAAATAGTCGATGTGTTATGTACGGGCCGGTTTTACGATTTTTTTGAGCAGCGTCAGATTCTTGGCAGAGATGAATGGAGAATTGTCCGGCGACAACCTATTTATGAAAAAGATCGTATGGATCTAATCGATCCAGGGGCGCGGCTCAAGCTAGATAAGGCGCTTTTAAATCAGTTCCCTCATGGATATCGCCATCTGGCCTATCTGCAATCTCGCCTGGGCTTCAAAATTAAGAAAGATATGCCGGAGCTGACGGGAACAATTGTTCAAGCTCTCTACAAGCGCGGTCAGCTTTGGCTCGATGGTGATGCTTCAGCATTCGATGAGCCTCCTGTTGAGGTAGGAGTGTAAATAGTGAAGCATTTGCGTTAAGAGCTAATGCAGCTATTTTGGCAGAAGGGCTTTTCCGAAAGTAGATAGCGCATATCTGATAAATCGAAGGTTGATGCTGCCAAAAGGAGAAATCCTTAGGGTGAAGCAGCTTTTAGGCCCCCGCCTCCAGAAATTCGCCCAGTATCCGATTTATTCGTATCGGGACCATGTCCACATTGAATGGAATCGGCTTGAGTCTGAGTAATTCCTCGACGCTTAGCGGTAGAGAAAATAATTACCACGGCGAACCACAGCACATCTTGGTATGACAACTTCGCTGGACACATGAGGCAGCCTGCGAGTGGGGTTTGACATGAACTATATCAGCCGCTCTGGAAGGGTAGACATCGAACATCTTTGTTTACGGTTGCCACAGCCCATATTCATAACGACAACATAGATTGAGATGAAGGAGACAGCAATGAAAATCACCAAACTTACATTCGCCACTGCAGTTCTATCGGGATTTTTATCCACGCAAGCGTTAGCGGACGTAAAAATTGGATTTACTGGCCCATTATCGGGGCCGGCAGCGCTAATTGGTGAAGACCAATACGATGGCCTCATGCTTGCTATAGATCGCCTGAACGGCAAGTTGGGAGGTGAGCCTGCTACCGTGATTAAAGAAGACGATCAATTGAAGCCTGAGGTTGGCTTGCAGATAATGCGCAAGCTCATTTCAAAAGACAATGTAGACGTCTTGGTAGGTCTTGGCTACACCAATGTATTGATGGCTACGATGCCCGTGATTACTGAAAGCGGGAAGGTGGCGATTGCAACGAATTCGGGGCCACGAGCTCTTTCCGGCGCGGGCTGCCAGCCGCGCTTTTTCTCTGTTGCGCATCAGAATGATGGCCCGTCGGAGTACATGGGGATCTACGCGAACGAAAAGCACTACAAAAGAGTGTTTCTAATGGCTCCCAATTATCAGGCCGGCAAAGAAATGATGGAAGGATTCAAGCGGTATTACAAGGGAGAAATCGCTGGTGAGATATACACCCCGTTAACCCAGATGGATTTTTCCGCTGAAATTTCCGAGATTCAGTTTTCGAAGGCTGACGCCATGTTCTTTTTTATGACTGGGGGAAGCGGGATCAATCTCGTAAAACAGATGCGTCAAAGCGGGGTATTAGCCAAGGTACCTACGATGTCGGTGTTTTCCATTGATGCTACAACGTTGCCAGCGCTTAAAGCGTTGGCTGATGGTGCTGTTACCGGGACGAAATGGAGTGCCACCCTTGATATTCCCGCGAATAAGGAGTTTGTTGCTGCCTTTGAGGCCAAATACAAGCGACCCGCCAGCATGTATGCCGCTGCGGGATACGACGCTGGAAATTTGCTGAATGTGGCGATAAAGAAGGTAAACGGCAACCTCTCGAATCAGGAGGCGTTCGCGAAAGCCGTGAAAGAGGCTGGTTCAGAGTTCAAATCCGTGCGAGGTTACTTTGCATTTAACAACAATCATATGCCTATACAAAACTATTATGCGTTCAAGGTTGTTGCCGACGGGGACGATGTTCACATGCAGCAAATTGGTACCCCGCTTAAGGCGCATCAGGACATTTATCACACTGAATGCCCATTGAAGTAGCCTGAGTCGATGTCTAGCCACTTAGACGCTAGGTAGTGTTTGTCCAAGTAGTGTTTGCGACATGCATTCGTTCGGTGGGGATCAGATTTGATTCACCACAACCACATAATTTCGATGTTTATTCTTACTGAGTTACTGAACGGCGCGCAATATGGTGTGGTGTTGTTTCTGCTGGTTGTAGGCTTGGTGCCGGTCTTGGGCATCATGAGCTTCGTAAATTTGGCACATGGATTTCTATATATGCTTGAGGCCTATTTTGCAGCGACGGCCTATAACTATACTGGTTCTTTCATGCTTGCAAAAATCATGTGGACTTAGAAACTTACAAGCAGTGCCACCTTACGCTTTATTTCGCGCCATTTTTTGCCTAGCACCACACAAAACCCGCATATTTAAACGATATGCGGGTTTTTTCTTGCCAATTTCACTTGCCCGGATCCGCCACCATCGGAAACTTGTCAAAATTCCGATTCACGAGTTTTCCATCGATGCGCTCGACCTTACGTATATAGACGTCGTGAACGGCGTCGCGGGTTTCTGGGTCGATAAGCAGCACCCCGCGTGGGCTTTCCAATTTCATTCCCTTTGAAGCCTGCATGATTTTGTCGCCGTCTATGGCGCCGTGCAGCTTTTCGATTGCCTTGTAAATGACCTGCATGGCATCATAGGCGGCAACAGTAATGTAATTGGGCGGTACGTTACCACTGACTTCGAGAGCGGTTTTGACGAATTTACGGTTCATCGCGCTGTCGTAATCGGTTGTGTAGAACCCTGACGAGATGACGCCGATTGCGGCGTCTCCCACAGCACTTAATGTTTCGTCATCCGCCCAGCCTTCGGTTGCGATGACTCGTACCCCTTCTTTGGCAAGACCGCTGCTGTCATAGCTTTTCATGAACAGAATTGTGGGTTCTCCTCCGGGAACAAACGCAAACACAGCGTCGGGTTTGTCGTCCTTGACCCGTTTCAGGTATGCCGAAAAGTCGTGACTGAAGGGCGGAACCCTGATTGATTCGATGACCTTTCCACCCGCGCTTTCGTAACCCTGCTTGAACCATTTCTCGCCATCGTGGCCCGGAGCGTAGTCGGCCACGAGAGTAACGACTTTATGGATACCGTTTTTTGCCGCCCATTGGCCCAGGGGGAGAGCCATTTGAGGGATCGTATAGGAAGTGCGGATGATGTAAGGCGATTTGGTGGTTACGCTGGAGGTGCCTGCCAACATGACGAACATAGGAGTTTTACTGGCAGTCGCGATGGGGGCGGATGCAAAAGCATCTGGCGTGAAGATATACCCGCCCAGAATATCCACCTTGTCCCGCGTCACCAGTTCCTGGGACAAGCGTTTGGCGGCCACGGGATCGGGGCCAACGTTGTCGCGATAAATAACCTCTATCTTTCTGCCCGCGACAGTATCTCCGTGCTCTTTCATGTAGATCGTAATGCCGTCTTGTACCTGTTTGCCAATATTGGCAAATACGCCGCTTAGGGGGGCAACGATGCCGATTTTGATCGGCGGGCCATCCGCCGCGAAGGACGAGGCACAGAGCATGGATAGGCTGAGCGTGACAGCCAGTTTTCTGGAAAATATGGAAAGCTTCATTTTGTCTCCTTGTTATTGCTGCTAATGATTCAGATGGGTCTGTCTGCCTGATTGGATTAGTTTTTTTCGATGCCAATAGGTATCGTGATATCTCCGATACGCTCTATGTGGGCGCTCATGACGTCGCCGGCCTTCACGGTCGATACCCCTTCAGGCGTTCCCGTCATGATTACGTCTCCTGGATACAAGGTATAGAACTTGCTGGCGTAGGCGATAAGCTGCTGCACATTGAAAATCAGCTTGGCGGTGTTCGAGTCTTGTTTTTTCTCGCCGTTTACATGCAATGAAAGATCCAGGGCGTTGGGGGCGTCTATTTCGTCGCGTGTGACTATCCAAGGGCCGAGTACGCCATAGGTGTCTGGCGACTTGCGAAACCCTGGGAACTCAGGGCCCCGAACGGTCATGTCCAGGCCTATTGAATAGCCGAGTACATATTCCAAGGCTTCATCCTCGGAGATGTGGCTGCCGCGTCGCCCGATCACGACGGCGAGTTCCACTTCGTGATCGTTGCGGCGTTCGGGAAAGCGCAGCGTCACTTGGTCGGAAGGGCCAATCAAGCAGCTATTCGATTTCAGGAACAGGCCGTATTGTTCAAGAGAGGTGTAAGTCTTGCCGTGGTTGATGGCTTGGTCGGCATTGGCCTCTTGAATATGGGCGTGGTAGTTGATGGGGGCGCCGATAATCTTCGAAGGATTAGCTACGGGGCTTTCAAGTGTGACTTGCTTCAAGGCTGTTTTGGCAAACATCCCTGCACGGAGTTCGGCTGACAGGGATGGGAGCAGTGTGTTGAGCTGCGATACGACCATGTCGCCAAGCGGAACAGGCCATTGAGTGGAAAGGTTGAAACGTTCGGTGATGTCGTACACGTCGTCATCAACGACAATGCCTACCCGATCATGATTGAATCGGCATATTTTCATGGGGAATTCTCTAAAAAGAAGATAGGTGTTATTTAAGCGTTGCTGTTGAGCGTCTTTCGCGCCACAAGCCCAGCTTTTCATGGACGGGCCGATCCGAAAACGCAAAGACGACGGTATCGTTGTGGGCTTCGACCGTATAGTCGACCCATCCGGGAATCGCGATGACGTCCTTGGGGTTTGCCTTCAGTGTGGTGTTGGCAAAGCGTAGTGTCATGCTGCCTTCGGTAACGCTCATTACAAGGCCGTCGGTTGAGCGATAGGGCTTCGAAATAAAGCCGGCCGGCAATAAACGCAAACTGGTGCCGATCGTTGGCATGGCCCAGTCGCCGTTTGTCGGGTTGACATACCGCAGCGCTATGCCCAGCCAGGGATCCACCGGCCCAGTCTTTAGCTTTTCCAGCGCCTCTCGGGAACGTTCATAGGGATAGTTGAAAATGGGCGATGTCAGGGGTTTTCCGATGGGCTGTAGCGGCAACATGGATCTGGCATACAGCGCGTCGGTTTGCCCGGTAGGTCGAGCGACAAGGGCCAGGCCTTCGGTGCTTTCTTCGCGAAAGCCAGTATGCAAGAACGAAGACAGTGGAACGTCCAGGCCGTCGAGCCAGATAACCGGTTCGTCGCCCCCGCTGTGCTCATGCCAGGTCATGCTGGGCGTAATGATGAAGTCGCCAGGCGACATCTGGGTGCATTCGCCATTGACCGTGGTCGTTGCCGAATGGCCTTCGATTACAAAGCGCAGTGCGGATTGGGAATGCCTGTGCGGCGGTGCGGTCTCGCCCGGCAAAATAAGCTGGATACCGGCATAAATCGTGTCGGTGGTCTGAAGTTTGCCGTCCAGGCCAGGGTTGCTCAAAATCAGAACGCGCCGCTCAGCTTCTTCCGCAGTGATCATTTCTCCGGCCTGCATCAAATATCGGCGCACTTCGGAGAAATCCCATTTCCATGGAATTGCCTTGGGCTTGGGTTCAGAGGGAACAAGCCCCTTCAGGCTTTCCCATAGCGGGGCAAGTTGAGCGTTTTGCAATTGCTGATAGAAGCCTCGATCCAATGTCGCTGCTTTTTCGTCCCCGTCCATGCTTTGAGTGACAGGATTCAATTCCATAAGAGCCTCTGGATGGGGGGGCAAGCAGGGTGCTTGCATGTTCACTTTAATTGACAGTATAGAAACTATATTTGCAGTTTACACATAAATTTTAAAAAATCAAGAAATCTTATCTGGCGCCTTTCTGTTGACGGTTTGCCGCTGGGTGGCAAGAAATTTTGGCTATGGAAATGCAATTGGGTATTAAAATATAATTAATTGATTATAAATGATAATTTTAATTATTTTGGCTGGAATCTCGAATCCTGATGGCTTCTCTATGAGCGGTTAAGTATTATTGATTGATGAATTGTTTGATATTGAAAGGCTATAGATATTGAATAAATACCACTTTAAATTAGACAGTAGACTGTTGATTTTAAGTGTTGTGCTGGCACAGTGCCGCCATACTCGGAGTGAGCGGGGTATACGTAATCAGTGAAGGCCAGGCGGGTGGGCAAACAAAAAGCGCCGCCTATATCGAAAAGGCGGTGCTGTCTGCCTTGCTGTGAAGGCTTGTCAAAAATAGGGGGCTGCCGGCTATTTAACCGGCGTGTCATCCCCTTTGGCATGATGGTAGTCGATGACTCGTTCCATCATCTCGCAAAACAAAGCGGCCTCGGCTTCAGACAGCGGCTCAAGAAGTCTGACCCGAACGGCCTCGGATGATTTCTCGACAGTGCGTAATAACTTGATGCCAGCGGTTGTTGCATTTAGAACCCTGGCGCGCTTGTCGTGTACAGAGACCGATCGAGTGGCCAGGCCCTTGCGTGCAAGCCGGTCAATGACTCCGACAATCGTCGTGCGGTCGACTCCCACCAACTCGGCTGCGGATACTTGATCAATATTTGGCTGGTCGACAATGACGGCCAGCACCCCGTATTGCACGGGGGTCAGGTCGAATTTCACCATTTCTTGCGAGAAAATACTGACGGAAGCTTGTTGGAGCCTGCGGACCAAATAGCCAGGCCGAATTCGGAGTACGTTCTCCTGCAGAGCGTGTGCTTTTGGTGCATTACTCGCTTTTTTGGCGGTAGCGGGATGGTCGGCGGATCCTTTGCCGGAATCTTCTTTGGGGCTTGGGGCGTTCTTCCTGCCTGAAGTACTCAAAAATAGCTCCTGTCTTGTTGAGCCGTCGGAAATCGGCTTGGTCGGGCCCGTTGCCATACAGCTCAGGCTTGAGGGTATGCGCTAAAAGTAAAAGGAGGCTAGGTTGCTTCAGGCCTGCTTGGCTTCAAGTTTTCGGCTGTCAAGGAAAGTCGATGCTCACACTCCCGCCGGCAACTCTTGAGACACAGCTGCAGAATGCTTTACCGACCGCCTTTTGATCGTCGCTAAAGAAGACATCTCGGTGATCAATCGAGCCTTTCACGTCGATGACCTCGACGGCGCATAATCCACATTCCCCTTTGCGGCAATTATATAGAGGTTCGGCTCCCGAGCGTTCAAGCGCCTCGAGAAGGGTTTCGTTTGCGGATACTTCCAGTGTTATGTTGAGGCGAGGCACCGTAACGCTGAAGGCCTCGTTTCGATATGTTCCGCCGCTGGCGAAGGTCTCGAATCGCAGGGCCGTGGGATCCCTGCCGGAATCGGCCCAGATCGTCTTGACGGCATTCAGCATGCTGACGGGGCCGCACATGTATAGCTCTGCACTGATCGGCAAATTAGCGATGGTTTTCTTCAGATCAAAGGATGTGCCTTCGTTGTCGATGCCTAGATGCAAGCGCGAATCGAGTAACGTCCGCAGCTCGCTTACGAAAGGCATGGACGCCTCGCTGCGGCCCGCATAATACAGGTCGGGCTTATGTCCTTGACCGCTTAAGGTTTGAATCATGCCGATCAGGGGCGTTATGCCGATACCACCGGCCAGGAATACTCGCGCAGTGGTGCTGGAGAAGGAGAGTGGGAAATTGCTGATGGGGGGCGAAATGCGCAAGCGATCACCGGGCTTTAGCGTGTGCATGAATGCCGATCCGCCACGCGATGGCTCGGTGCGACGGACGGCCAATTTATATATGCCTTCTTCATGCCAAGCGCCAACCAGCGAATAGCATCGTACGAGTTCTTCGGCATCCAACGGCAAATGAAGCTCGATATGGTCGCCGGGAGCATATGGGGGCAATGCCGCTTCGGTGGCTGCTAATTCTATTTGGCATACATCCGCGCAAAGGGCATTTGTGCTGACTACCTCGACATTAATCAAGTTTTTCATTGCACAGCCTTCAGGGGAGGGTGGGTAGGAACGACACCAGGTGCGTTGCGTTGAGTTTTGTCGTGGGGCCTCTCGGCGTTGATCATTTTGTCTATTCGGCGCCGCGCCAGAAGGGCTCCCCCATCTATATTGAGCGGATAGAATTCTCGGCCGGGATTCTCCTGGATCGCTCTCTGCTGTAGTTCCAGAATGCGCTTGTCCTCACCGAAAATCGTTCTTGCGCTTTCCCGCCAATCGGTGGTCAAGCGCTGGCTTCTGAGTTCGTAATTGCGCAAAAAGGCCCAATAATAATTGCAAGAGCTTTCCGTTTCGGGGCTGGCAACGTGAATGACGAATCCTGTGACCCCTTTACTACGATCCCCCTCTGGGGCGCCGGTTCCCGTCGGCGCCACGCCGACGTCGATGGTTACGGCGCTGGGAGCGTGGAAGTTGATGATTTGCCATCGATCGACCTTCGCGTGGCCCGCCAGCTGTTTGCGAAAGAAGGGGGGAGGGTCTATATCTACCATCCAGCGCGTCACGGTGACTTTTTCGTCATCTTGGGAAACCCGGAACGGCGCTTCGGCCACTGCGGCATTTCCAATAGAGCTGGCATGCACGAATGTTTCGTGTGTCAAATCCATGAGATTGTCGATTAGCAGGCGGTAGTCGCATTCCAGGTGGGTCGTGCCGCCGTCTCCCGCCCAGTCCGGGTGGTCGTTTTGAAAAAGATTCGGAATTGCATCGGGATTGGCCTGTTGTGGATCTCCTAGCCATACCCAGATAAAACGATGGCGCTCGACGACGGGATAGCTATGCACGCATGCGGAGGGATTCAGGGTTTCCTGAGAGGGCATATGAACGCAGCGCCCGGCCCCGTTGAATTCGAGCCCATGGTACGGGCATGCGACATTGTCGCCGTTCAGTTTGCCGGCGGAAAGAGGAACCAAGCGGTGCCAGCAGGCGTCATCCAATGCAACGGCAGCGCCATCAAGTTGGCGATACAAGACAATGCGTTTTCCGCAAATTTGTCGTTGTAGCAAATGCCGCCCGACTTGGTGATCCCAGCCTGCGATGTACCACGCATTTAAAGGAAACATAGTGTTAAGGACTTGCCAGGAAAAGCATTCATGGGCATTGCTAGCCCCGGGTATCCGGCAAGTTCATCTCCATAAGTATTGTGAGTGAAAGCGGGGTTTCATTGACGCCCCTTTTTTGCCGTCGTCATGCATGTGGAAGGCTGCGCTTCATGGGTTTCCTCGCGCTGAGTGGCCGGCTCGAATGATCTTATCAAAGTTGGCTCGTTAAATCCATATAAATTAGTTTCTATGCTGTTAATTATTTTCTGAGTTTTATACTTAAGAATCTGATGATTTTTGACTGGATTCAGATAATTATTTATAAAAATCGCAAGTAATTTGGCATTTTTTGATTGTTTTTCAACTGTTTTGGATATTTTCAGAATTTTTTCTGATCTGGGTTTTTTGTTAACTATTGATTGCTATACTGTTGAAATTGGCTTAGCATTCCCAACATAAAGACGCCGTCAAAAACGGGTCTGGAGAGTGTGTTGGCAACAATTAATCAAAGGCCTTCGGGCCGGCATAATCAGGAGACGAAAGTGGCATATTTAAGAAATACTTGGTACGTGGCGGCCTGGAGCCAGGACATCGATCAAAAATTGGTGGCAAAGCGTTATTTGAATGAGCCCGTCCTTCTGTTCCGGAAAGAGAACGGTGATGTCTGTGCCATGGCAAACCGATGTCCTCACCGCTTTGCGCCATTGAGTTCGGGAACCCGCTGTGGCGACATCATTCAATGCGGCTATCATGGGCTGCAATTCAACGCTGAAGGGCAATGCGTTCATAATCCGCATGGCGATCACCACATTCCGAAAGCGGCAGTGGTCAAAACCTATCCGGTTGTTGACAAGCACGCTCTCATCTGGATATGGATGGGTGATCCGTCGCTGGCCGATCCATCCCTCATTCCGGATATGAGTTTCCTGGCGGATGCTTCACGGGCGACCATGCTTGGCAGCATGGTCATGAACGCGCATTATGAATTGCTGACCGATAACCTTATGGATCTAAGTCATGGCCAGTATGTTCATGCCAGCTTTATTAAAGATGCTGCTTTTGTCGAGGGCTCGAACACAGTTCTTCAAGAGGGGAATCGTGTGCACAGTAATCAATGGGTACCCAACGGGAGCCGGAATGCCATGTATGGCGACCGTGCCGGCAAAACCGACCTCTATGACCAATGGTGGGATATCCGGTGGGATGCCCCGGGGGTCATGGTGCTAGATAGCGGCGCGACGCTGTCTGGTACTTCCCGCGAGAATGGCGAGCGCAACCTCAGCGGCCATATGGTGACTCCTGAAACGGATACTACCACTCACTATTTCTATTCCAACTCGCGCGACTATGAGGTGGACAACGAAGAGTTAAACGAAAAAATCCGGCATTGGCAGGCAGTTGGCTTCCATGAGCAAGATCACCCGATGATCGAGTCTGTCCAACAAAACATGGATGGCCCCGACCTTCTGGCTATAAAGCCCATTTTATTGGCGCCCGATGCTGGGGCGGTGCGTGTTCGTCGAGTGTTGGCGAAGCTGATCGAAAACGAACAGGGCGGCGTTTCTCGGAAGAGTGTTGCGGTTTGATGCATCGCGTTTGGTGTGTCTCGAGGGTGCGCAGAACCTATTTCCGGGATTGATTTCCGAGGCGGGCCGCCCGACCAGCCCGCTTCTCCCGTACGTTATGTTAATGAGCGAAGCACTTTTCGCATCGCGCCTTACAATTCTTACGCCTTAGCCACGCCCTGCTCGGGTTGAGTAATCGTCTCAGCGATCAATGCCTCTGCCGGATAGCGATAGCGCCCCAGGATGGCAAACAGCACACATCCAACAACCAAGAGCCCCTTGCAGATGTTGAAAGCGAGTTCATACGAACCGA
>CALMPB010000386.1 GCA_937871985.1 uncultured Burkholderiaceae bacterium | reverse complement strand
TCGCCCAAATAAACCTCTTGCTGGATCTGATAAATCAGTTGCAGCAAGACCACTTGGCGCAGGTGCTTGCGCCCTTGCAATTCATCGAGTTCCAGCACAGTGAACTGACGTTGGAAGTCGACGTTGTTGGCTTTGGAGAAGTACTTACCGTAGGTGCCTTTGCTACTGAACGCATACAGTTGGGTGCCCACGTCCTTGAGGCGCTGGTCCTCATCCTCGTGCATGCAGGCTTCCACAAGGTCGTCGATCTTCATGGCTTGGTCCTTAGCCTGCCAGACTTGTGCCATGACGCGCTTCAAAGCGGCCACTTGCCACTCAGTAAGCAGGCCTTTTGCAGAGGCCATGGTCGACATCAGAGATACCAGACCGTCCTCTTCGTCGTCGTAGTTATGCACGAGTTCGAAGGGGTTTAGGGAAATATCGACGCCCTCCTCAAAGTGAACAAAGTCGCCGCCTTTTTCCTCGCACAGTTTTTGATACGACCGGCCCACGTCAATCACCCAGATTTGAGCGCCTTCAGATAGGTAGGATTCGATCAGCTCATTGACCAGAAATGATTTTCCCGAACCAGATTCAGCCGCGATTACCAGGTTCTTGTTCGTATCGCTGTCGTGAAGTGACAGGCTCATGAGCTGGCCATTACGGGAGATCAGGCATGCGTGATACGTGCCGGTTCCCTTCCACTCACCAAAGATTGGCAGCAATACAGCCGCTTGCTCAGTGGTCATGGTCTTGTGGCGGAACAGATCTTTGAGTGCGCCCATGTCTGCGCATAAGGGAAGGCAATTGATGAACATAGGAAGCTGCAGAAACTTGTCTTCCAGCAGCTCGAACCGCGATTCGCGCCACAGGCCACGAGCCTGCGTTGCAGCGGCGACAGCTCGTTGCCGAGTAGGGGCGAAGATTACGAGCGAGTAGCTGATCTTGATGGGCTTGTAGCCCTCTTTCATGGATTCGTAGAGGGTATCGAATCCCTCTTTTTTATCGGCCAGGACGGGCACGAACTTCAGCATAGGCCCGTAGGCCTGATTCACGGCAAACTGACGGCGCCGATCCAGTTCCGATTTGGATTTCTCCGGCTCGGGAATGTAAATATTGACAACTATCGCATAGTTTTCTTTGATCCGGGAATCGCCACCGGACAAGTCACCTACGAATTTGACGGCATCGCCGAAATACATGGATTTGGGTAGTTTTTTGGCCGATAGCACGCGCACATGCGTCTCGCCCAGTGTCAGGCCTTCTTTACCCACCTGAAGATCAGTACCGTAATCGAAAATTTGACCGCAAATCGGTATATCCTTTTGCCATTCCGTACCTTCATGACGCCACGGCGCATCGGGATCCCAATTAAGCATGGTGCTCATGAAGCGGATATATTGTTCCGCGTCTATTTGCTGCGGTCGTAGGCCAACCGTTTGCAAGGCGGATTCGGCCTTCACCTTAAGCCGGTCGATGTCAATCATTTCTTGTTCTGACGGCTTGTTGTCGTGGATGGGTGTTTTGATCGAAATGAGCAGTTTCAAGTCCTGCAACACGCCCAGGTCATAAAACCCCTTGTGGCTTCGAGTTGTTAACGGCTCGTGTGTATGGCCTTTCAGAAAGCGCTCACGCTCACGAATCACTGTGGCCTCTTGCTGGTGGTGATACCCCTCTCGCAGACCCAGCATTTGGTACATCTGCTGATTGATGTCGGGTGAACGGAACAGCACAAGCTGGATGGTGGTTTTGGTTGGCCACTCCTGGTTCAAGAAGCCGTTCACGCGCTCCTGAATTTTTTCATCGCCATATATCAGTGGATTGCAGAAGAAGCCAAACCCCGCTGTTTTGTCATCCAAGAGAAAAATCTTCTTTTCCTCATCGAACCCTAAAACGGGAATTACCCCGGACGCCCGCATGTGCTGCGGCACCACGGCATCTTGGGTTTTCTTTTTGATCGTAATCAAGCTCATAGCGTGTGCTCCTTTAACCAGCTAGACAAATTGGAGGGCCTTCCACGGCTGATGTCGCCATTGGGTGCAACGACAAGCGGCACCCCATTAATACCCATAAGATCGGCGGCAATGAGCGTGGTGCTGTAGCGTTTCA
>CALMPB010000385.1 GCA_937871985.1 uncultured Burkholderiaceae bacterium | reverse complement strand
GGTCTGCTTCCAGGGTGGAAACCCTCAGCGTCAATGAAAAGCAACTGCCTTTGCCCGGGGCGCTCTTGACATCCAAAGTGCCTGCCAGATTGTCGGCGATTCGTTGAGCGATATACAGGCCCAGGCCGGTGCCTGGCCGCTGCCGATCGAATCGCTGATAGGCCTCGAATAATTGCGATTGGTGTTCAGCTTCCACCCCGTGCCCTGTGTCGTGGACTTCAAAGCGGATACAGGCCAGCCCTGGTCCGTCGTTCATGCTTTTTACATGCAGGCTCACGCTGCCCTCATGCGTTGCCAAAGCGGCGTTCGATAGCAAGTTGAGCAGTGCCTGTTTCAGCCGGCGGCCATCGGTGCGAATCAAGCCAGGCAAGGTTGTGGCGACATCGAGCGAGAACGTATTGTGGTTTTGCCTGCACCAGGCTCGGCCGTGCAGACTTAGCTCCGTAAGGAGGGGCTCTACGTCCATGGGTTCGGGATTCACCTGCAGCGGGCGGGCTTCTTGCCTGCCCGCGATAATGTCGTCGATCAGCGAATTCTGGTACTGAGTGCTGCGCTCGATGGCTTGCATATGCGCCTTTTGTTCTGGTGTGGCGCTTTCCTGCAGCAGACGCAGGTTCCCTACAATGGTTGCCAATGGCGCCCGCAGGTCGTGGCTGATGAGGCTGAGGTTTTCGTCGATGTTCTGTTTTGCCAGGTGGTTGCGCTGGATGATGGTGATGATCAGAGCCAGGCCGAATATCAAGGCGAAGGCGTAGATCGATATGGTAGTGACCGCCCAGTAGTTGCTGAAGTCGAAGCCATAGCTTCCCGCTGGCCGAGCCGACGCAAACAATAGTTTGATCGGCGTAGTGAGGGTGAACAGGATAAAAGAGTAGAAGGTGATTTTTTCGGACAGCAAGCCCTTGCGCAAGCCTCGCGCTACATAGGCGGCATGGAGAAAAAGCAGAAATATCGCTCCATGCAGCAGGCTTGCCCGCATTATTCCATTGTCCTCGACTTGAACGAAGTAGACGCGGCACGCAAGCGACAGGACGATGATTGCGACAGGCACTGCATATCCGTATGCGGCGCCCGAAAGGCTGATCAGGCCCCGCGCAAAGAACATCGTGGCGAATAGATACATCATGCCGCTGAAGACGACATTCGACACATGACTCGTGGGCACCAAAAGGATTTGCGCGCTGACGCCAAAACTATAGGCCAGGTAGCTCAGGCCGAAGTAAAGCAGATAAGGCGGACGCCGTGCATCGCCGCGCCATAAAGCCAAAACCGCGATTCCAATCAGCATGACGACCAATGGGTGCGCGAGAGCGAAAAGGGTGCTGCCGTTCATTGATTGTTCCTGTCGGTGCTTTGTACGATGATCCAGACTTGCCTGAACCATCTTATGGATCGTTGTCTCGCTAATATGGATTCTTGCTGGATGGAAACTTTATACTTGAATTGCCGAATCAACAATGAGAAGCGCAGGTACGACGAGGCGGTGCATGGGTGGTCCGGGAGCCGCGCCGTCTCGATCGGTGCTTTGGCGGCTTGCGGTTACTCCTGTGGAAATCTGTTATAATTTTTTGCTCTGAGTTTTGAGGGCTGGCTTATCAGCCCCATGGTTTTCGTGCCGGTCTTACGAAATACAAGACAAGGTACAACTACGGGACAACGATTTTGAAAATGGGCTGTTTCCGGCCTCTTTGCAACCGTAGTTCCCGGCAAGAAAAGCCATATCAATCAAGACTTGGGCGGTTAGCTCAGTGGTAGAGCACTGCCTTCACACGGCAGGGGTCACTGGTTCGAACCCAGTACCGCCCACCATTCCCCCGTTGAACATTAAGTGAATACGCCCTTCGTCGCCGCACGGGCCAGCAGCTGGTTGAGCGGGCCTGCCGGATGGCTGTGCTGAACCGTTATCGCGTAGAAATGTTCGGTAAGCTCCGAAGACTCCCCGACATGCACCAGCTCGCCGGAATGTAGCTCATCCTGCACCACCACTTCCGGCAATACCGTGATCCAGCCACTGTCGCGCGCCACCAGTCGTAACATCGTCATGTCGTCGATTTCGGCACGCAGCCTTGGCTGCACGCCGGCTGCAAAACACAAGGCATCGAATTGCGCGCGCACGCTGTGGCGCGTGCTTGGCATGGCCATTTCGACATCGTCAAGGTCTTGGGGGACGCGCAGTGTGGCGCCCGACCAGCGGTCTGCCCGGCCAACCAACGAGATGACCTGACTGCCGAGAAAGCGCGAAGACACCGGGCGGGCGGGGTCGGAAGGAACGGGCTCGTTGGCGAGCACCACGTCCAGTTGGTGGCGCAGCAGACGTTCGATCAAGATCTGCAACGACCCGGAATCCACGGACAGAACCACTGTCGGATCGCGAAACAAGGGGCGTAGCCAGTTGACCTGGAAGTTGCGTGACATGGTCGAAACGCTTCCCACGCGCACATGAGTCGTGCCTTCGTCGCGGCCTTCAAGCCACCCCAGCATTTGCTCACCCATCCCGAAGATGTTGTCGGCATAGGCGAAGACTTGCTGGCCCGTTGCGGTGAGTTCCAGATGCCGTCCGCGGCGGTCGAACAAAGGCTTGCCCAGACGGCTCTCGAGTTGCTTGATCTGTGTCGAGAGGGCGGATTGGGAGGTGTGGATCTGCTCGGCGGCATGCGTAAGCGAGCCCTTCTTGGCTACGCGCCAGAAGTAGAACAAATGCCGGAAATTCAGCTGACTGATGTCCATCGTTCTGTTTTATAGAAGTAATAGATATTATAAATGTAATTTACAGAACGTATAAAAAAGCGAAGAATACGCTCGTCGTTTTCTGGAGAGAGTGCGTTGAATTTGTCGTATGAGCTGAACTTCACATTTGCACTGATGCCTGTCGTGCTGATGTCGGTTGCAGCGTTTGGAACGGGACGCAGTCATGCGCCCGTGCAGCGAATGTGGCGGCAGTTCAATGTGTTTACGTTTGCCGCGCTGGCCTTTTCCCTGGCCGGGCTTGTTTCACAATTGATGCTCGCGCCGGCACACAGTAGTCCTGGGACAGGTGTGAACGGCTGGTTCGCCACGGGCCAGCTTAGTGCCTGGGTGAGCCTCCTGGTTCAATTGCTGGGCGCAGCCATCGGTGTCTACTCATCCAATCATCTGAGGGGCGAGCCGCATCAGCCGGTATACATGACCGCCTTGGCTGCAGTGCTGGCCGCCGTACATCTTCTATTGCTGGCCAACCATTGGGTCATCCTGATTGCCGCGTGGGCGGCCATTCAGTGCGCAATGCACCACCTGCTGTGCTTTTATAAGGATAGGCCGTTCGCGCTGCTGGCGGCGCACAAGAAAATGGTGACGGATCGGGCGGCCGATGTCCTTCTTGTCATCGCGGCGATTCTTGCCTGGTCGCAGGTGGGCAGTGGGTCGTTGTCCACGTTGTGGGCGTATATTGCAGCGGGCCACGCTTCTGCACCTCTTGCCTGGAGCGGCATCTGCCTGGTGCTGGCGGTCATTGCGCGCACGGCGCTGATGCCGGTGCACGGCTGGCTGGTACAGGTGATGGAGGCGCCCACTCCGGTATCGGCGCTACTGCATGCCGGCGTGGTCAACCTTGGCGGTTACGTCCTGGTTTTGTTTGCCCCTTTGCTGGGCGTGTCGCTTGCGGCGCGTTGGTTGCTGGTGGGGTTCGGGCTGGTGTCGGCGATGGTGGCGGGCTTGGTGCTGCTTACCCGCGTCAGCCAGAAAGTGCACCTGGCATGGTCCACAATCGCCCAGATGGGGTTCATGCTGCTGGAATGCGGTCTGGGCCTATACCTCTTCGCGGCGCTGCACCTGCTGGGCCATTCGCTTTACAAGGCGCATAGCTTTTTGAGTGCATCCAGCGTCGTGGCGGAATCCAATCGCAAACTCCTTACGGGGGAGACCCGGAATTCGGGTTTAAGCATGGTTGTGGCCGTGCCCATTGCACTTGTCGTCGTGTTCGCCCTTCAGTCCGTGATGGGCAATCACGCATGGCCATGGTGGTGGAGCGCCGTGCTGGCGCTTGCCTGGGCGCCTCTTCTGTGGATGCCCAGGATGGAGCGGGGTCGTGCAAGCCTGGCGTTTACTCGGGCAGGTGTCGCGCTGGCTGCCGCCGTTTTTTTGACATTTGCCTCAAGCATCATGGATCACGCACCGATTGGCGCAGATAGCGATCCGCTGACAGCCGCGGGTATCGTCGCCTTGGTCGGAATGGGCGTGATGTATCTCGAAATGACGGCATTCCAGCTTTGGCCGCAGTCGCTCGTGACCGTGCGTCGCTGGGTGTACGCTGGTTTTTATATGGATGAAGGCTACACCCACTGGGTGTTGAGGCTGTGGCCTGTCCGCTGGGCCGGAGCCGACAGAGGAGCCGTGCGGGCGCCCTGGAGCCTGCGCGAACTTGACTGCCGTCGGCTTGAATCATGAATGCCGTCATGCCCATTGCAACCCCTGTGAGTGAACCTTTTACGAAGGTCTCGGGCCTCGACGATGCAATGCTGCGGGGCGCCGCGGCGCGTGCCTGTTCCAGCATCATGGCGGCCTGGCCCCTGGATCAGGCGGTAGCAACCAATCCGCACTGGCGCCGCATTGGCATGCCGATCCGCCGTGTGGCGGCGCGTCTGGCGGTACTGGGCGATTTCCACGTGTTTCCCGCGCGAGATTACATCAAGCAGGAATGGGAAGCAGCCCGCATTACACGCGCTGATCTGGATGCCGCGCTGAAGGCTCATGCCAGCTCTGACGCCTGTGCACTGACGGCCGAGCATTGCATTGCCGAGTTGGCCGGCGTGCCCGCCATACGTCGCGAACCGCTTCTGGTGGATCTGCTTGACGACGCGCAGCAGCAGAATAAACGCTGGCCGTGGCGAGCAGCCATTGTGTTCCAGATGAGCCAGACTTGTGCAACCTATTTCGACCGCCACGAAGCACACTGGCGTGCTGCGGGCAGCCCAAGCCTGTATGGTTTCTGGCGTGAGAGCATAGTGGGCGACCATGGCCTGGGTTCAAGGCTTGGCCTGCCGGGGTTCATGAAACAGTTGCGCAAACTGCCGTTGCGGGCGGAGGATGCACTGCATTGGGCAATGGCCGAGCTCTCACTTGAAGAGTCGGACTGGGAAGGCTACTTCGAGGCGTTGCTGCTGTCGATCAATGGCTGGGCTTCGTGGTGTGCATATATTGGCTGGCAGAAGGTTCCCTCCGGACGGGACGAGCCCCGGCTACGCGAACTGCTTGCTTGCCGGGTGGCCTGGGAAGCCTTGCTTGCTCGTTCCATGCCGCGCGCGACCCGGCGTGTGGCAGTTGCGGCACTTGGCGTGAATTGGCAGGATTTCGGCCTGCGTGTTGCGCAGGCCGAGGCGTCGCTGCTGGTGGACGAGTGTTGGCAGCAGGCACTCGAAATCAGCTTTCAGCGCGGGTTCGCTCAAACGCTGCGCACGCCCGTATCGCCGGTTGCACAACAAAAGCCTGAGGTTCAGGCTGTTTTTTGCATCGATACGCGCAGCGAGCTTATGCGGCGCTCGCTGGAAGCGGTGTGGTCCGGTGTCCAGACACGGGCGTTCGCGGGCTTCTTCGGCCTTCCCATTCATTACAACTTGCTGGGTACCGACATTCACCGGCCTCAGTTGCCAGGGCTTGCCTATCCCAATATCGCGGTGCAGGATGTGGTGGCCGCAGCAGGCGAGGCGGCCATTGACGACGATGCTATGTCGGAACAAGTACGATCGGCCCGCCGGAGGCGGCTGGCGCAGCTTGATCAGTGGCTTGGCACCGTGCGCTGGTCGAGTACGACCTTTTCCTTCGTCGAAGCGTTTGGTGTCGGTTATCTTGGCAAGATCGCACGCTGGATCAGGCCGCCGGCGGCGGCGCGTGTCAGCGCGGATCGCATCGGCTTGCCGATTGCCATGCAAGAGCACTGCCGGCCAAGGATCATCGGGCTCGATGTCGAAGAGCGGGTGGAGCTCGCTGCGGGCATCTTGCATACGATGGGACTCGATGACCGTCTGGCGCCGCTGGTCGTGCTATGCGGCCATGGTGGACACAGCACCAATAACGCGCATGCGTCGACGCTCGACTGCGGAGCCTGCTACGGCCGGCCGGGCGAGGCCAATGCACGTGCGCTGGCGCACTTGCTGAACGAACTGGACGTGCGTGAAGGTTTGCGCCTGCGTGGCATCGACATCCCGGTTGACACGGTGTTCATGGGGGCCTTGCACAATACGACCACCGACGAAGTCACCGGCTTCGATCTCGATCTCCTGCCGCCGGCAGCGCAAGCGCGCTGGACGAAAATGGAACAGGCCTTCAAGCAGGCGGGCGACCGTATTCGCCGCGAGCGCGCGCCGACGCTTTGGATGGACGCGGGCCTTTCCCCCGAAGCATTGCTGAAAGCCTTCCGGCGCAGGGCCAACGATGGTTCCCAGACCCGGCCGGAGTGGGGGCTCACCCGCAATGCGGCGTTCATCATTGGCCCGCGGGAGCGCAGCCGCGGCCGGGTACTTAGTCGCGCCTACCTTCATGATTACGACGCGCGGTTCGATCAGGACGGCAGCGTGCTCGAAAAACTCATGATGGGGCCCATGCTGGTCACCCACTGGCTTTCCTGGCAGTATCACGCCTCCACTTGCGATCCGCTGCACTACGGTTCGGGCAACAAGGTGCTTCACAACGTCGTGGATGGCCACGTCGGTGTATTCGAGGGTAACGGGGGGGACCTTCGCATCGGCTTGCCCAGGCAGTCCCTGCACGATGGCGATGGCTGGTATCACCAGCCCGTTCGCCTGACCGTCGTGATCGACGCGCCCGCAGCCTCGATCGAAGACGTCATCGCGCACAACGCCGTCCTGGGCCAATTGCTGGATAACGGCTGGATGCTGTTGTGGCGCTACGAGGGAGAGGCGCTGCTGCGCTATGAGCTCGGCCGCTGGCTGCCTCTTGAACTCTGACGTGTGGCCAAATGGGGTCTTCAACGGCAGAGATCACAGGATCGAACCAGCACCAAATTCCGCCGTCAACTGAAACGCTGGTCCAGCCACAGAGGTTTGTCGAATGCGTTGGCTGCCAGTATCGTGCCGATCGTGTCGGCCGTCTTGCGCATCAGATCAAGGTAGGACTCGGCAATTTGCTGCTCTGTTGCCATGTTCAGGATCCATATCAGGCTCAGGCAGCCTATTGCCCGCCGGCGTATGCGTACGGGCACGGCAATGGCGCCCAGTTGCCCTAGAAAGGCTTGGTCCGGACTGGGGTATCCGTCCGCGCGGCATCCGTAGCCTTGAGCTTTGGCTTCATTGATTACCTGGCGCACCCAGCGGCTGTCGGCCACCTGCTTATCGTCGGGGTGCTCGGAAGCCGCCAGGTTTCTCAGGATGAGTTGACGTTCGTAGGTGGGGCACGCCGCCAGATACGTCCGGCCGACCGCCGACCAAAGCATGCGGGGGTGCAGGCCCATGATTTGGTGATTGATGGTAAGGGGGCCTGCGCCGCGGTTGCTTTCCAGGATGACCATCTTGGTGCCGTCGCATATGGCAATGTCGGAAGGCCAAAGTGTTTCCTTGTGCATTTGCCGCAAGGGCTCGGCGGCGAATTCGGCCAGCTTGCCTTGCGCATGTCGCATGGAAAGGGCGCTGGGCGCGTAAGCTCCCAGGCGGTAATGGCCGTCCACCATGCGGCGCGACACCCAGCCCTGGCTGGTAAGGGTTTGCAATATACGCGCTGTTGCGGCTTTGGATAGCTCGCATTGCCGCTGGATCTCCAGGAAACCCAGGCTTTCTCTTTCGCTTAGCAGCGTCAGCACCCGTAAGCCGCGCGCCAAGGACTGAATGGCGGGCCCCTCCGGGGCCTGCGGCGAGGAAGCGCTCCGCTTTGGCGGAGGTTGTTTCATTTAGATGGATACACCATAGCGAGTCAGGAAGCGGTGAGCCAGCCACCGGAGAATTCGGTCGAACAGGAATCCCAGGAGGCCCAGCGTAATTATGCCGATAAACACCCACTCTGTCCGGCCATAGCTGCGCGATAGCCAGATGAGGGCTCCCAAGCCGTGCTGGGCGGCCACCATTTCCGCCGCTACGATGGTCAGGAATGAATTGCTCATCGCAACTCGAGCTCCGGTGATCATATAGGGAAGCGTGGACGGGAGGATGACCGTCGTCATCACCCACGCCTTGCTGGCGCCTAATGCCGCCGCCGCCCGTAGGCGCAAGGGATTGACGGACAGCACGCCCGCGATCATGTTCAGGACGACAATGAAGACTGTGGTGTAGAAAATCAGTGCGATCTTCGATGCTTCGCCTGGCCCGAGCCAGATAATGACGAGCGTCACGAATGCGATCGGCGGCACAAAACGGAAGAACTCGATGTAGGGATCGAGCAGGGTGCGGACAATGCGCGAAGCGCCCATCAACAAGCCAAGCGGAATCCCCACGGCCAGGCCAAGAGCCCAGCCGGCGAGTATGCGCTGGCCGGAAAAGAAAATGGCCTGCCATAGCGTGCCGTCGTCCAGCAGTTCACCCAATGATCGCCAAGTGGCCAGCGGCGTCGGCAAGAACAAGGGGTTCATGTTCCGGCTTATCAATCCCCATATCGCGACGCCAAGCACCACGGACAATGCCCCTAGCAGTTTCGGGCTGCTCCAAAAGCTTCTCATAGACACCTCGTTCTTCAGTGGACGTCGGACGGCACGGCGCCAAGTCCCAGCGCGGTGCGTACTTCGATTTCTATTTCATTGCGCAGCTTTCGATACAACGCCAGCTCGCCGGGAGCGGCCAGGTCGCGGGGGTGGTCGAAGGGCACTCGGGTGACGCTACGGATGCTGGCGCGTGGACCGGCGGTCATGGTTACGATGACGTCACCCAATAGAATGGATTCGCCGATATCGTGGGTAATAAATACGATGGTTGCGCCTGTAGAGCGCCAGATGCGATTCAGTTCCGCTTGCATGACCCCCCGGGTCTGGGCATCCAGAGCCCCGAACGGCTCGTCCATGAGGACGACAGAGGGCTCGTTTACAAGCACGCGCGCGATCTGCGTCCGTTGCTGCATCCCCCCCGAAATCTGGCTCGGAAAGCGGTCCATGGCGTGCTCGAGTGCGACGAGCTTGAGGTAGTACTCGGCGGCCTTGCGCCGCTCTGCCTTGGGCACTCCGCGTACACGCAGGCCGTACTCGACGTTCTCGCGCACTGTCAGCCATGGAAACAGGCATTCCGTACTTTGGAATACGATGCCCCGTTCGGCGTCCGGTCCGCTTATCTGGTTGCCGTTCAGCAGAATGCGTCCGGTGGTGGCCGGCAGAAAACCCGCGATGGCATTCAAGATCGTTGATTTCCCGCAGCCGCTGGGTCCGAGTACGCAAACAAATTCGCCGGGCGCGATATTGAGGGAAAAATCATGAACAATCTCGATGCCGCCCAACGTGATGCCCACGTTCTCTATCTGTATGCTTGACTGTCCCGAAGACGGACGGCCACTGCGTTTCGCTTCTTGCATGTCCTTACCGTCCTTTCACATAGCCTGTTTGAAATACGGTGTTCACGTCGACCCGCTTGGCCGTGCTGCCGATATCGTGCTGGAAGTCGGCGATTTCGCCGTACCGGGCCAGGTCTTGCGGCGTGAAGTCGCGTACCGTGCACTCGATTTGGCCAAGCAGCTTGCGCACTTGGTCGGCGGGCATCTTGGTTGCGGCTTTGGTGGCGACGACCGCTTTCTCGGGATCCTTCCGGATATCCTGGCATGCCTCGCTCAATACCTGAACCACTGCGCGGGCTTCGGCCGGGTGTTGCTTGAGCCACCGCTCGGAACTGGCGATAAGCATGTTGTAGCTATAGCCGACTTGCCCGCTGTTCATCAGGATGGACCCGCCGACACTCAGGCTGCGCTCGGGCCACGGGTCCCAGAGAAAATAGGCGTCCACGTCTCCGCGTGCCAGCAGTGCGGGGAACTCGGGGGGAGCTCCCCTGACCCAGGTAATGCTTGCGGGGTCGATATTGTTCTTGGTCATCAGCTTGCGGGAAGCATATTCGCCCGCCGAACCCGCCACAATGCCGAATTTTTTGATTTGCTCGGGTTTGGTAATGCCTTTGCGCACCGCCAGCTTGATGTAGCTGTCGGATTGTCCAAAGACCGCAAAGGCTTGTACGGGGCCGCGTGCCGCTCTGGTGATCACTGCATATTCCGCCGCGCCGCTCAGTTGATTTTGGCCGGCGATAACCGCGTCCACGGCATCCGCGCCAAATGGCACGAACGCGAGCTGGACGTTCAAGCCGGCCTTTTCAAACATTTTGTTTTGCGCCGCGTAGTAAACCGGGGAGTACGATGGATCCATGCCGACGCCAAAGCGAATTTCTTCTTTGCTCAACGACGAGTCAGCGGCTTGAGCGGCCAAGGGTGGCAGACACAGTACTCCAATCGCCGCGGTGGCACCGCATACCTTCAATATTTTTTTCAACATGGTTTGTCTCCTGTGAAATATTCTCTATATGCCGGTTTTTGCCGGCAGTACCAATTGCCAAAGGCCCTACCAACGCAAAGAACTATTTTCAAATTTTTTCTCGTGCACTTACGCGTCACTCGTCCGCGCCTTGATCTCCATACTCTGGAACGACACCGAAATGTGTTCACTGTCGCCTCCGTGCTCCTCCATGCCCAATCGATGCGCGAGCAAGGCTGCACGAGCGGTCGAATGCAGTGCGGCATCCATTTCCTGGCGCGTGTTGAAGCATGCTATGTTGCGTAGCATCCAGTCTTGCCCGAGCCCTATCGACGGGATCACACATGGTTCTATGCGCGTGAAAACTTCGATGTGACTAATACCGGGCAGGCGCTGCATGAGCGACACATGGTTTTCCATATACTCTGCGACCCAGGCGACCGGGTCGGCGGGGTATCCTTCGTATCCCACCAGGTAGCCATAGCCATTCCGTATGCTGCGTGCCGTTTCGTTTCCGGCAGGAAAGTCATGCACCTGCATGGCCTGATAGGTCAGTTCGCCGGGATGCCAGCCCTGGAACGGCCCGGACAGCAAAAAGGTATTCAAAGCGGCCGCATTCGCGCATGTTTGCACTAGATCGTGGTGTTCCCGAAAGTACAAGACAAGGCATGCACTTCTATGAGCGCGCTCGTTCAGAAGCGGGTCGGTAAGCAGATCCGATATGCAGAGCGTGGCCCGGAACAGTCCACTCAAGCGGTGCAATGCCGGCTGCATGGTTTCCAGCTCGCTGCCGCCACGCGGGCCAGATGTGCGCCCGCTGTCGTGATCCCGCTTGAGAATAAGCGCGTAGCTCATACCTATCCCTGGGTTTGTGCGGCGATGTCCTTGGCGAGATCGTCGTAGTAGCGACATGCGTTGCTGTATAGAAGGCCTTCGGCCATATCGTCGGCGAGAATCACCTTGTTGGCCACCACGTAGGCATCCCATTCCCGCAGCAGCCGTGAAACGACGTCCATGTGCGACTCGGCGACGTCATGCACTTCTCCTGGGTCGCTCGACAGGTCGTAGAGCTCCCAGTCGCCCTTTCCCCAGGGGCGGTTGCTGCGAACCAGTTTCCAGTCGCCGGCCCGCAAAGCGTATCGACCCTGCATTTCCCAACCCGTAACGTGGCTGGGCGAATGGATTGCTTGGGCATCGCCGTTCCAATAGGGAGCCATGGAGCACCCCATGAGCGTTGGCACTGGCTTGCCCAGGTATGTCGCCTCAGTGGGTGCCCCCGCCATTTGCAGCACAGTTGGCACGATGTCCGTGACGTGTGCATAGGCGCTGGAAATACCGCCCGGATTGTTGATGCCAGGGTATGAGACGATACAAGGCACCTTGATGCCGCCCTCGTACGTGAACGACTTGTACATGCGGCAGGGGGTACTGCTGACCTGAGCCCACCCTGGACCTTGTTCGATGAATGAATTCGGCCTGCCGCGGTTGTCGATCCGATTGTTCATCTTTGCTTGAATCCATTCTCGGGTTCGCAGCGTATCGAGCACAGAGTTGCCTTCCGGGCCATTGTCGGACAGGAAAATCACCGCGGTGTTGTGCAGGTCGCCGCTTTGTTCCAGCGCCGCCATGACTCGGCCGATATGAAAATCCATGCATTCGACCATGCCAGCATAAACTTCCATATTGCGTGCTTCCAATGCACGTATGTCGTCGGATAACGAATCCCATGTCGGCCAGCGCGAGTGGCCCTGGTAGGCTTCGGTGCTTTCATCGATCAGGCCCAGTGCAATCTGGCGTGTCCGGCGCTCTTGCCTGATGGCGTCGTAGCCGGCGTTGTAGCGGCCCTCATATTTGGCGATGAATTCATCCGGCGCCTGAAGCGGAAAGTGCGGTGCGGTGAATGTCAGCATGGCAAAGAAAGGCTCTTCGCGTCCGGCGTCCCGTTTCAAATAATCGATCAGCTTGTCGGCGTAGGCTTGTGAAGAATAGAACCCCGATTCCGGGAGCTTGATGGGGTCGCCGTCTTCCCTGTAGGTGGCCAGGGGCGTGATTGACGGATCGGCTGATCCGGTCGCGGTCTGGTCGAAATGAGACGATGAGCCGTCGATCAATCCGTATGAGCGATCGAACCCTCGCGCTTGGGGGCTATGTTCGGGCTTGCGCCCAAGATGCCATTTGCCCGACAAATAAGTACGGTAGCCCACGTCGCGCAGACGCTCCGCCAGAGTGGACGCGCGGTCGTTCAAGTACATCTCATATCCCGGCTTGCCCACTTGGCGCTCATCGATCACTTCCGCCAGGGCCCCAAAACCAACTATATGGGCATCCAGCCCCGTCATCAGCATTGCCCGAGTAGGCGAGCAAAAAGGCGCGCAGTAAAAGTTGCTCATGCGAGTGCCGCGCCGGGCCAGGGCGCTCAGATGAGGCGTGGCGATTTCCCCGCCATAGCATTCCAAATCCGAATAACCCAGGTCGTCGGCCATGATGATCAGGAAATTAGGTCGCTTCTGGTGTAGTGGGTTGCTCATGTAAGTATCTTCCCTCGAGGCCGGCTGGATGTGCCCAGGCGGCCATGTTTCACGCTGGCCTGCTCACGGTTTCCCGGCGTGATTGAGATCCCGTATATATCGCGAAGGCCATTGGTGGCTAATTTATCGATGGAAGTGTTTTGGCTCAATACGGTCCGATATGCGGACCCTTCCTGGTTTTATGGAGGGATTGAGAGCGGTGTGCCCGAAAGGGCGGACACCGTAGCACCGTAGCCTGCGCCTTCAGCTCATTCGTCGGTAGGAGTCTTATGGTTTGTGGGAATGAGGCGCCGGTGCAGGGGTCTTGCCGTCGTGTTGTTCCGGCCAGCGGGCAGCCGCTTCGGCAGCAATTGGTCCATTGTGGCTGCTTGTGCTGGTGGGCTTGTGTAAGGCCGTACTCAGGTTGCCGCGCAGTCCGAAACCGGGTTGTACTGATCCCTGCCATTACCAGATGAATAGCCAGATCCGGACTTGTGCTTGCCTTGCCAGCGTCATCTGCACAATATCCGGTGTGTTGTCGAAACGGCGACTTTGAGGCGGCCGGCCCAGGCTATGGGCCGGCCTGCTTCGTCAGAACCGGTAATCGACGCCGGCCTGCAGGGCCTGTGCCGAGACGTTGCCGGTGTGCAGCCAGGCGTCGTAGCGCAGGTAGGCGCGGGTTGATTTGCCGAGGGGCAGGGTGGCGCCCAGGCCCGCCGTGAGCTGGCCGCGTGAATCGCGGGTGCCGGCAATGGTGAAGCCCGTGCCGTCGGCGGCGGTGACCGAGACGTTGCGGCCGGTGCTCAGCGTTTCGTAGGCGTAGCCGGCGCGCAGTTGCACGCTGGCGGGCCGGGCGCTGTGGGCCAGCGTGAACGCGTAGTCCAGCGTCAGCCCCACATAGGGCTGCAGGCTTTGCAGGTGTTGGTTGCCCACGCCCAGGTTCTGCGCGGTGGGGCCGGACTCGTTCGTGCTTAGGCCGTCCAGGTAGGCGTAGCGCAGGCCGATCCGCGGGGTGAGCGTGGCGGCGGGGCTGAGTTGCCAGGCGCGGCTGGCCTGCAGGCCAGCGCTGAATTCCTGGCCATGGCCGTCGCCGCGGGCCGAGCCCAGCGCGCCGAACGAGCGGGTGGTGGAGGCGAAGTCGTAGGCATAGCCCAGGGTGGCGGCCAGGGTGTAGGGGCCGAGGTGCTTGGCGCCGTAGCCGGCGATGCGCAGGGTATCGAGCGTGCCGCGCGAGCCGTTGCCCGACTCGCTGATCTCGCCATGGCTGTAGCCGCCGGCCAGGCCGACGGTCATGCCGCGCCAGGCGCGGTCGAACCCGGTGAGGAAGCCGTAGTGCTGGTCGCGCACGTCGGGCGCGCCGTGGTTGCCGTCAATGCGGGTGTCGGTGCCTTGGGCCTGGATCCACAGGCCTTTGTCCTGACCTGGGCAGGACGAGGAGACGTGGCCATTCGACGCGTTGGCGGTGCCCGCCGATCCGTTGGCCGCCGCGCAAGGCCCCGCCAGCCGGCCCAGCAGGACTTCGTTGGCGGCTTGTCCGGCGCGCAGGGCCGAGGCGCCCATCGCCCCGAAGATCGTTGCCTGCGTCGGGGCTACCACCACGGGGGCCGAGCCGGTGATGCTCAGGTTCAGTACATCGGCGCCATTGCTCAGAATCGGCGAGACGCCCTCGGGCGCATTGCTCGTGACGGTCGAGAAGCTGCCGTTGACCGCTGAGGCGCTCAACAAAGTGTAGCTGACATTGCTGTACGTGCCGGGGGCATACAGCAGGCTCAGCGTGCCGGCCAGCGTGGCAGTGCCGCCCACCTTCAGTTGCGAGGCTTCGGTCGGGCTGACTTCCAGTTGCAGTATGCCGCTGGGCGACTGCGTGTAATTGCCGCTGATCGTCAGCGTGCCGATGGAGCCGCCGGGCCAGACGATGCCGGTATTCGTGACATCGCCGTTCACCGTGCCGTGGCCGCGCAGCGTGCCGCCGGCGTTGACCTGCACGCCGCCCTGGATGCTGGCCGACGCATGGTTGGCGTCGCCCACCTCCAGCGTCCCGGCATTGACCGTGGTGCCGCCCGTGTAGGTGTTCACGCCGTTCAGAATCAGGAGACCTGCGCCGGCCTTGATCAGGCTGCCGCCCGTGCCGCCGGCATCGCCGCCGTCGGCGATCACGCCGTCGATGGTGTCGTTGTTGCCCAAGGCGCCGAGTGTCAGGGCCTTGCCGCCCAGGAAGACGTTGCCGGCCCCGGACAGCGAACCGATGCTGGTGCTGGTCGCGACGTGACTGATGTCCACGGTTCCCCCGGCGGCGTTGACCACGGTCGCCCCCGCCGCGGTGCCCTGGTCGGCCATCGCCAGTATGCCGCCGGACTGGTTGTTGATGGTCGCGCTGCCGGCGCTGGCGTCGTCGATAAAGCTGGTGGCGCCGCCCGCCGCATTGGTGATGGTGGCGCTGCCGGCCGTTGAACCGTGCTCGAACGTCGTGACGCCGCTCTGGCTGTTGCGGATGGACAGGGCGCCGGCGCTGGCATAGTTCTGGAAAGTCAGGATGGGGTTGGTGTCGCCGCCGAGCATGCCGCCTTGCACGACGACCGCGCCGGTGCCCAAGGCGCCGGTCGTGGTCACGTCCACGTCGGTATAGACGTTTGTGCCGCCTTCGTAGGTGTTGGCGTGGTTCAGTTTCACGGGGCCCACGCCCGTGCCGGTGAGCGTCAGGCTGCCCGGCCCCGATATGGCGCCGTTGAGCACGACGCCGGACATGCTGGTGCTGCTGTTCTTGATGGTGCCCGCGCCCGCAAGGGTGATCGCGCGGCTGCTGGCGAGCCGATAGGTCACTTCCAGCGTGCCGCCATTGAACGTCAAGCCGCCCGAGGCGTCGCCCAAGGCGTAGTCCTCTCCGATGGAGAGGGTACCGCCGGACAATATCCAGGGCGTGACCGCCGAGGTAGAGCCGCCCAACGACCAGGTGCCCGTGCCTGTTTTTTCGAAAGCTTCGAAACCCTGGTAGCTACTCCCATCACCGATCTGCGAAACATTAAAAGTGTCAGTGCCTGTTCCGCCCAGAATCAATGTGTCGTGGGCACCGGCTGTGGCATCCACCACCCCGCTGATGCTGGATCCTGCCTGGAGTTCGAGCGAGTTGGCGCCGCCTGTGAACAGGATGGCTGCGGCCTGGTCTTCGCCAGACGCGCCTCCAGTGATTGTGCCGGCGTTGATGATGGTTAAATTCGAACCGACGATGCCTATGCCACCCGCGCCATCCGTTCCTGCGTCCTCGCCTGAGCCGGCCATACCTCCAGCACCGCCAGTGATAGTGGCGCCACTGCTATTGATCAGTGTGCCTGAGCCTGTGAAATAGACACCGACGCCACCGCTGCCGCCGCTGCCGCCGTTGCCGTAGGTCCCACCATTCCCTCCGGAGCCACCTGCGCCTCCCGTGATAGTGTCGCTGTTGGTATACGATAGGTTGGATCCATTGACCACGACCCCGTAGCCGCCAGCACCGCCGCCACCACCACCGCCTCCGCTGAGGTCGCCGGCGCCGCCATTTCCACCGGCGCCTCCGGTGATGACAGAGTTGTTGGTGCTGGTGGATACAACGAGCGATCCGTGTGCACCGCCGCCTCCGCCGCTGCCCCCGCCGATAATGCTTGTGGCGCCAGACTCACCATTGACGCTAGTATTGCCACTGGACAATCCTCCTCGTCCCCCACTATTGTCGGTCGCCGATCCACCATTGCCCCCGGTTGATCCAGCGCCACCGCCACTACCTCCATCATAGGTTGTGCCATCGGCGCCTGGATCACCCGCACCAACCTGACTAGTTGTTCCGCCGCTTCCGCCTGATCCTGCAGGGGGCATAGCCCAAACCGGCTGAGACAGCACCCCCAGCACGGCCAGCGTGCAGGCTGCCAGCTTCCAGTGCCGGTCTGTGTGAGCAAGGGTTTTGGAAGAGCGGGAGGTAGTTGGAATTGAGAAGCGGGAAGTGGATTGCTTGGACGAGGCTTGCGAAGCCAGGCCAAGGGTGGAAGGGGTAACCGTGGGCATGGAGTTTCCTTGGCTCTATGTGGAATATTGGCTGCCACGCGGGCCCAGGATGTGAGGCGGGTTGACCGCGGCGGGCGCGGTCCCACTTTTCCTAACCACGGCAAAGCAGCAAATGCTTCAAATTGATATAAATTATTACTGGTCGGCAACTTTATACCTAAATGGCCGAATCAACAACAGAAATCGCAAGAGTCATGGAAGGCGGCGCGAGGGAGGAGGAGGCGCCGACATGCGACCCATTTCGACCGATACGGAAATTCTGTAAATCAATATATTGCGGGGCGGCTCAGTGATGGAGCGTTGCGTGCGCACGGCGGGAACCACTGGCCAGGGCGCGGCACTCCCGCCAGAAGTTCTTATGGGTTTGGATGGGTTGAAAAAACTAGCGGGAGGTATCTATCAAAGATAGGCCGTGTCCCGCACAGTCTCGTGGCTGAAGGGTTCCGTCGCTGTTGCGTTCCGGCCATCCTTCGAAGGCGTCCTCCAGGATGGGAAACTCTTCCAGCAGAAGCTGGCCTTCGAAGGCGCCCGAGAGTTGCACGAACAAGCCAGGCAGAAAGTGCGGGGCGACCGTTACCCCTTTCGAGGCTGCCATGCGGGCGACCTCGAGACATGGCGTCAACCCGCCCGCCATGGCAAGATCGGGTTGTATGACGGCGGCAATGCCGTCGTCCAGGCAGATGGCAAAGCGATCGAGGCCTTGAAGATGTTCCCCGGTGGCGATGGGCGTTTTGCTTTTTTGTGCCGCAAGCCGGCGATAGCCCAGGATGTCGCCCGAGGGCAGCGGCTCTTCTATAAAGCTCAGCCCATATTCCTCGGCCTGGGCGAGCAGCCTCGACGCGGTGTCGACATTGCCTTTCTCGTTGGCATCGGCCATAAGCCGGGCCTGGGCGCCGATGGCGTCGCGCACCGCGCGCAGAACAGCCTCGTCCCCCTTGCTGGCATTCACTCGCGGTTTCACGCCCGCATAGCCCGCCTCAATATAGGAAACCGCCAGTTCCGCACTTTCCTCGGGTGCGCCGTTGGGGCTGAAGCCGCCGCTTGCATAAATGGGCACGGGCAGGATGTCTCCGCCCAGGGCACGCGCCAGGGGCTGGCTGTTTCGCCTTGCGGCCAGATCCCAGAGCGCGACGTCCAGGGCGGCAAGCGCCAGAAGATTGGGGCCGTCGCCAGTCCTGTTGAAGCTTTTCTTGATCTCCAGCCAGTGATCCGGTGGCGCTTGCAGTGTGGCCCCGTCCAGGAACCGGGCGGCTTGCGCCTGGGCGAGCTGCGCGATCACCGCGCCACCCCCTCCGATCACGTATGAAAATCCGAGGCCCTCGACGCCGTCGGCATCGCGCAAGGTCGCGACGATGATATCGACTCCCATTACGCCGGAGCCGCCTATGGGCTTGGCGAATTTTTTTTCGATGAGATGAATTTTTGTCGATGTGATTTGCGTCATTGTCTGTGCTTTGCTTTTTAACTGTCAGATAGTTTATGGCATGACCTAGGGCGGCTTCACCGATGCAGATTGCTTGTTTTCAGCCTGCGAATGTTTGTGCTCCATCGGCCGCTGCTTCGAGGCGATTGCCGCCCAGCGCCTTGGCGCGGTACAGGGCTTGATCGGCTACGGCCAGACCGTCGGCAAGCGTGGGGATTTCGCCTTCGAATTGGGCGAGGCCGATGCTGACGGTCGTGGGGATTCCAATGCTGTCCATGGAGCTGGGAATGGTCTCGGCGAAGCGTTGGGCGATGGTTGCGCCCAGCGCCTCGGCACGGCGCGCGTCCTCGCCGGACAAGAGGGCGGCGAATTCCTCGCCGCCCATGCGGGCCAGGATGGCGCGGGATCCCAGCACACCTTGAGCGATTTCCGCGAAGGATCTCAACACCATGTCGCCGATGTGGTGGCCGTAGGCATCGTTGATCGATTTGAAGCGATCCAGGTCGAACGCGAGCACGGAAACCGGCCTGTTTGCCGCGCCGTTGTCGATGAGCTGCGTTCCTTGCTCGAAAAACCATCTTCGATTGCCAAGACGGGTGAGATAGTCTGTCTGGGATTCCCGCAAGAGCTGGCCATGGGTTTCGTCGCGGATGAGCTTCAGCAGGGCCATGGGCAAGATGACCGAATAGAGAACGCCTTCGTAGATGGTGATCTTGCCGGCCAGCGCCAGCATGGCCGGCCCGTATGCGGCCGTCATCCAGGGCAGGGCGAGGGCGCGCGCAGCATACAGCAGCGCGTGGATGCTCGTCGCGGCCACGACGACGTACCGCGAATGCAGCGGCTTCATCCCGTCGCATCGCCGCATTTCCCAAGCTGTCATGGCGCTTGCGATGGCGATCGGAATCGAACTGAGGTAGCTCCATACGGTTGCCTGCCGCTGCGGATCCCAGGCCGCCCACAACAGCGCCATTCCGATCCACAAGACGACGGAGACGAGGCGGTACCGCCGTCCGCTTAATGAGGCGACCCCGCCCAGCACCAATAGATAGCCGCCCAGGATGATGAGATTGCTGATGGCCGCGCCGATGGAGCCGGGCAGGCTGTGGCGCAACAGCGCCGCCGCACAGCCGAGCGCCAGCGTTGCGAATCCGGCCGCCAGAAGACGTAATGTCTTGCTGCGCCGGGGGCTGGTCCGATATTCCCAGAACAGCATCCCGGCACTGGCGAGCAGCGTTCCGATGGCAAGAAGATAAAGAGTATGGAGGTCGACGTACATCCCGAATCTGAAAACGGTGCGCTGGTCTGGCGCGATGACATCACAAGTTTAATTGACAGCAAGACGATGTGGTGCGTTCCGGCCCATGCTTGACGGCACTGCTGAAGCTCGATACTTGCCGGTTTCTTCGGTGTTCTAGGTGCTTATACCTAGCCTTGGGTTTTTTCTTGACGTGGACTATTGGACGTGAATAGAATACACCTAATTCCCATATATGGGAATTAAAGATTATCCGATATTCAGGAACCTTCCATGTCACATAGCTTCAATCCCAACCTCCATAAGTGGAAAGACCTGCCGCCGCAGCGTGTTGCAGGCACTGGCTATATTGAAATTCCCGGCAAGGCCGAAAACCTGCGCTGGCAGACCCGCAACTGCGCGCCTTCGCAGTACGAGAATGAACTGGCCGACGCTCTGGAGAAGGCATACGAGACCGGGGCGAAAACCGCGGAGGAAATCGTCGATGGCCTCAACGCGCAGCATTTCAAGACGCGGGACGGCCATGCCTGGACCGTGGCGCTTTTCGAATCGGAAATGACCATCCTTGGCTATTAGCTGGCCGTACCGGTTGTCCGGTTGGTTCGGCCGCGAACGAGCGTACAACCCAGCCATGAATACACAAGCCAGTCAAACGGAACAACAGTTCCAGCACATCAGTCCCAACCCGCACACATTCTTTTTGGAGCAAGCCTCATGAACACATTCGCCACGCGCTTCTGTATGGTTTTTGCCGGTTTAACCCTGACATTGGCCGCGGCCTCGGCGCAGGCGGCCGATCTGCAAAAGGTCACCTATCTGTTGCCGGCGCCTTCCAGCCTGCCTGCCTTCGCACCCTGGATGCTGGCCAAGCAGCGCGGCTATTACGCTGCCGAAGGCCTGGACGTCAACTTCATCATGGCCAAGGGCGGCGCCGACGTGGCCAAGCAGGTGGGCGCGGGTAACGCGCCCTTTGGCGGCGGGGTGGGCGATACGCCGATCATCGTCAGGGCCAACGGCATACCCATCAAAGAGGTTGCGGTATTGGGCGGTTCTTCGTTCATGCACCTGGCCATCAACAAGGACTCGGGTGTTCAGTCCGTGGCGCAACTGAAAGGAAAAACCATTGGGGCCATGTCCTATTCGGACACCACGTATTACGCGCTGCTGGGCATGCTGAAAGCCAACGGCCTGGAAAAATCGGACGTCGACATCCAGGCGACCGGCCCTTCCGTGTGGAAGCTGTTCGCCGACAAGAAGATTCCCGCGCTGGCCTCGATTCCGGAATGGACCATCAACGCCGAACTGGCGGGCGTGAAGGTAGACATCATCCCCGCCGACAAATACTTCAAAAGCATGGCCCAGGCCATCCTGGTTTCGGACAAGACCATCAAGGAAAATCCCGCGCTGGTACGCGGTTTCGTCCGTGCCACATTGAAAGGGCTGCGGGACATTGTCCAGGATCCCGCATCGGCGGCCGCTGACTACGTCAAGGCCATTCCCGCCTATCAAGGCAAGGAAGATTACGTCCTGCGCGTTTTCAAGCTCTACAACAAGCTGGTGTACACCGGCCAAAGCCGGCTCGGCGAAATCGATTCGAAGCGTCTGGGCGCCTTGCAGGACTTCTACGTCAAAGAGGGCATCGTGCCCAAGGCAACGCCGCTGAACGATTTGTACACCAACGAGTTCATTCCGGCCAAATGATTGACGGCCACTATTGAGCACTATTTTTCAGGCAGGTAGATTCAAATGAATACAGACACGGCAATCGATGCAGCAGCTCAGGCTGCCGCATTGGTGGAAAAGGGCCTTCGCAATTTCTGGTATCCCGTTGCGCCCAGTTATATGGTTTCCGACACGCCCATCGGCATTACACGGCTTTCCGAGGAAATCGTGGTTTGGCGCGATAAAGACGGCAGCATCCACGCCACCGAAGACCGCTGCCCGCACCGGGGGGCCAGGCTGTCCCTGGGCTGGAACCTGGGCGAGCGCATCGCATGCTGGTATCACGGCGTGGAAATCAACGGCATGGGCGTTGTGGCGGATGTACCCGCCATGGACAGGTGTTCGCTAAGGGGTCGGCAGTGTATCAAGTCCTACCCCGCCGTCGAGTCCAACGGCGCCATTTTCCTGTGGTTTGGCGATGATGCGGGGACGCCGGTTACGCCGTTCGAGCTTCCGCGGGAAATGACCGGCGACGAATTTTCCGGCTTCTTGTGCATGCAGAACTGGGAATGCAATTACCGCTACGCCATCGACAATGTCATGGATCTTATGCATGGCCGGTATTTGCACGCGTCGTCGCATTCCATGGCCGAGGGCGACAAGCGCGCCGAAATGGTCATCAAGCCCACGGAAACCGGCTTGCTGTTTGAAAAGACCGGCCAGCGCGGCGTCAATTTCGACTGGGTGGAATTCGGCCAGACCGCCAGCCTGTGGCTGCGCCTGGCCGTGCCGTACCAGAAAAAATATGGGGGCGGCGAATTCTTTATCGTCGGCTTTGCCACGCCCGTCGATGAGCGCCGCTGCCAGGTTTATTTTTGGCGCATCAAGAAAGCGCAGGGGCTCGACCGCAATATCTGGCGGTTTTTGTACCGCAACCGCCTGGAGGGGCTGCATTGGGATGTGGTGGAGCAGGATCGCCTCATTCTGGAAACCATGGTGCAGAATGCGCGCAGCAAGGAAAACCTGTATCAGCACGACGCGGGCCTGATGCGGGTGCGGCGCGTGATGGAGCAGGCCGCGTTGGCGCAGGTACAAAATGCCGAACGCGCCAAAGAGTCGCTGAGCGCTTAAAGGCTCTAAGCCGCAGGCAAAGGCGCGCCCAGGCCGCGCATCAATATTTTCGTGGCGAAATCTATGTAGCGCCTCGTCAGTTCGCTGCGGTCGAGCTCGTCGCCGAACATCAGTTGCAGCAAGGGCTGCGAGGTCGCAAAGAATATGCAGGATCCAAGCATCATGATGTGCAGGAAGCGTGGATCCATTTCGCGGCCGACGTCATCCACTTCGGCGGAGTCGATCAGTACTCTGGTCAGGGCCAGCCCCCGGTCGACAATGTTTTGCGATATGCTCGCGCGCGCCTCGTCGCCGTTTTTCGCGGCGATTTCGGCGTAGTAGATTTCCTTGAATACCAACTGCGCGAACTGCGGCATTTCGTGCATGATGTCGATCAAGAGATCCAGGCGCTTTTTTATTTTTTCTTCCAGCGTGCCTTCTTGATGAAACATGGCCTGGCTTCGGCCTTGAAGCTCGCTGACCACCTGATAGGCAATGGCTTTGAGCAAGCCGGTTTTATCGGAAAAATAATATCGTATCAATGCCCGATCGACTTTGGCGTTGGCGGCAACCTCCGCCAGCGTAAGCTGTTCGGGCGTTTTGCCATGCAGTAGCGCAATGGCGGAAGCCAGAATCGATTCGCGGCCGACAGAGTTGCTTTCGGAAGGACGTCCGGCGTTGCGGCGTGTAGCTTTGACGGCGGTTTTTTTTGGCGGACTGGGGGGAGACATGGGATTGGTTTTCTGGCCGGTCCGCTGGCGCGCCATCTGGCACGCCAGCGCCATTCATGGTCAGTGATTGGGCAAGCCGCCCAGTTTACGGCTGATCCACAGCGCCGCCAGGGTGCAGGTTGCCCCCGAAAGAAGGTACAGGCCCACATAGCCCACGCCCAGGTAGGCGGCCAGCATCAGGGCCACCAGCGGAGCGAAGCCGGCGCCCAGCAACGAGCTGAGATCGGCGGAGAAGTGAGCGCCGGTATAGCGGAATTCGCGGCGGAAGCTGGCAGTGACCACGCCCGAGGATTGGGCATGCGAGAAGCCCAGCAGGGCGAATCCGATGATGATGAAGAGATAGCTTTCGAAGTCGCTGCCCGACAGCAGAACGGCTGTCCATCCACTGTAGACGGCAATGAGAATGGCGAACAGGCCCAGCGTAAGACGCCGCCCCAGGCGGTCGGCGATGCGCCCCGACACCAGCATGCAGGGAATGGCCACCAGCGCGCCGATGATTTGCACCATAAGAAAGTGAGTCGGAGATTGCCGGGTGTACAGCAAGGCCCACGAAAGCGTGAAGAGTGTGACGAGGTTGAGCAGGGCGTAGCTGGCCAGCGGCGCGAAAGCGCCCAATGCTACGTATCTGCCTTGCGAGCGCAGCAGCCCGCCCACCAAGGCGGGCGCGAGGTCGCGCTGCTTGAATTCGGATGTGTATTCGGGACTGACGACGATGCGCAGGCGGGCGAACAAAGCCACCACATTGACGGCGAAGGCCGTGAAGAACGGATAGCGCCATCCCCAGCTGTAGAACTCTTCATACGAAAGGCTGGACCACAAATACGCGAACAGGCCGGCCGCGACGATGAAGCCGATGGGAGCGCCCAGTTGGGGAATCGATGCATACCAGCCGCGGCTGTTGGGGGGGGCTTTGATGGCGAGCAGGGAGGCCAGGCCGTCCCAACTGCCGCCCACGGCAAAGCCCTGGCCCAGGCGCAGAACGCACAGCGCCGCGATCGACGCGTAGCCGAGGGACTCATAGCCTGGCAGGAAGGCGACGCCCACCGTGGCCGAACCCAGCACGAACAAGGCGATGGTCAGCGTGGTGGTGCGCCCGAAACGCCGCTGTATGGGCACGAACAGCAGCGAGCCCAATGGCTGCGCAAGAAATCCCAAAGCGAATATCGCAAAGGAATAGAACATGCCGTCTGCCTGGCTGGCGAAGGGGAAAAACACTTTCGGGAACACCAGCGCGCAGGCGATGCCGAACACGAAGACGTCGAAGAAGCTGGCGGTGCGGCCGACTACGACGCCGACGGAGATGTCGCTGGGCTTGAGGTGTTGTGCGTGAGTGGGGCCGGATGGTGCGAAGCCGTTTGGAGTGGCGGGTTGCGCGGGGTTGGTAGACATGGTGTCTCCGAAGAAAAAACTCGCCAAATCAAAAAAAGTTGCGAGACTGCCTTTAAGATTACTATAAAATAAACGGGTTTTCTCTATTCGTCGCAGGTTTTCTACCATGCTGGTGAAACATTTTTGTCGGTTTCTGCTTCTTCCCATCATGCTCATGCTGGGGGGCTGCGAAAAGTTAGTGTTGCTCAATCCCGACGGCTACGTAGCGCTCCAGCAAAGCGGCACCATGGTCAGCACCACTCTCATCATGGCGCTCATCATAGTGCCGGTACTCATTGCCATTGCCATCATCGCCTGGCGGTATCGCTCCTCGAACAAACACGCGCACTACGATGCCAAGTGGGATCACTCTCCGCAGCTCGAACTGGTGGTGTGGGCGGTTCCCCTGCTGATCATCATTGCGGTGGGCGCGGTCAGCTGGACCGGAACCCATCAACTCGATCCCTACCGTCCGCTCGACAAAATCTCCCACGAAAAGCCCGTGCCGGCCGACCTGAAGCCTCTGGAAGTGGAAGTGGTTTCGCTGCAATGGAAGTGGCTGTTTTTCTATCCCGACTACGGCATCGCCACCGTCAACGAGCTGGCGGCGCCGGTCGACGTGCCCATCCACTTCAAGCTTACCTCCGACACGATGATGGACTCGTTCTTCGTGCCGACCCTGGCCGGTCAGGTCTATGTCATGCCGGGCATGCAAACCGTCCTGCACGGCGTCATCAACAAGCCGGGCGAATACAAGGGCTTTTCGGCCAACTACAGCGGGGCGGGCTTTACCGACATGCGCTTCGTCTTCCATGGCATGAGTCAGCAGGATTTCAGCCAGTGGGTGGAGAAGGTTCGCGCCAGCGGGCAAACCCTGGATCGCACGGCTTACAACCAGCTTAAGCAGCCGACCCGGGCTGAACCCATACACTACTATGCCCATTTCGGCTCCGATCTTTACCAGCGCATTCTCAACCGTTGCGTCGATCCCGGCCAGATGTGCATGGATCACATGATGGCCTCGGACACCATGCATCATGGCTCGATGAAACCGGCCTCCGCGCACGACGCGGCGATGCATTGAACTGTCTACCTGGAATGCACACTATGCCTGACCGCTCCGAAATCCTGAATTTTCTTCTTGGGCGTTTGACGCTCAATTCCCTGCCGCTGGACAACACCATCGTGGTGGCCACCTTCGTCGTGGTGGCCGTGATCGGCGTATGCCTACTGGCGTTCATCACCAAGAAGCGCTATTGGGGCTATTTGTGGAGCGAGTGGTTCACCAGCGTCGACCACAAGAAGCTGGGCATCATGTACATGATCCTCGGCACGGTGATGCTGCTGCGCGGGTTTTCCGACGCCATCATGATGCGCGCTCAGCAGGCCGTCGCCTTCGGCGACAACATGGGCTACCTGCCGCCGCATCATTACGACCAGATTTTCTCGGCCCATGGCTCGATCATGATTTTCTTCGTGGCCATGGCCTACATCGTGGGCCTGATGAACTACGTGATGCCGCTGCAGATCGGGTCGCGCGACGTGGCGTTTCCGTTTCTCAACAACTTGAGTTTCTGGCTCACCTCTTCCGGCGTCGTGCTGTTCATGGCCTCGCTGTTCATCGGCGACTTCTCCACCGCCGGCTGGCTGGCCTATCCGCCCGTTTCCGAGCTTGCGCAGAGTCCGGGCACGGGGGTGGACTACTACATTTGGGGCTTGCAGCTGTCGGGGGTGGGAACCCTGCTTACCGGCATCAACTTCGTCGTCACCATCGTCAAGATGCGCGCACCCGGCATGAGCATGATGAAGATGCCGATCTTCAGCTGGACGACGCTTGCCACCAGCGGCCTCATCGTGGTGACTTTCCCCATTCTTACCGCCACGCTGTTCCTGCTGTCGCTGGATCGCTATCTGGGCATGCATTTCTTCACCAATGACTTCGGCGGCAACGTCATGCTGTACATCAACCTGATCTGGGTGTGGGGCCACCCGGAGGTGTACATACTGGTGCTGCCCATTTTTGGCGTGTATTCGGAAATCGTGGCAACCTTCTCGCGCAAGCCACTGTTCGGCTATTCATCCATGGTTTACGCCACCTTGGCAATCATGGTTCTGTCCTACCTCGTGTGGCTGCATCACTTCTTTACCATGGGTTCGGGCGCCGACGTCAATTCGTTCTTTTCATTGACGACCATGATCATCTCCATTCCCACCGGGGCGAAGATCTTCAACTGGCTGTTCACCATGTACCGCGGCCGCGTGGACTACACCGTGCCAATGCTATGGACGATGGGCTTTTTGTTCACCTTCACCATCGGCGGCATGACCGGCGTGATGCTGTCGGTGGCGCCCGCCGACTTCCTGCTGCACAACAGCTTGTTCCTGATCGCGCATTTCCATAATGTCATTATCGGCGGCGTGGTGTTCGGCGTGTTCGCGGCCATCAACTACTGGTTCCCCAAGGCCTTCGGCTTCCGGCTGAACGAGTTCTGGGGCAGGTTGTCGTTCTGGTTCTGGCTGATCGGCTTCTGGCTGGCCTTCGGGCCTCTTTACGTGCTGGGCCTCATGGGCGTAACCCGCCGCCTCAGTCATTTCGACGATCCGAGCCTGCAGATATGGTTCGTCATTGCCGCCTTCGGCGCCTTCCTGATCCTGCTGGGAATTCTTTCGTTCATCGTTCAGATCTACGTCAGTATCCGCCACCGCGATACGTATGCCGTCGGCAACGACCCCTGGAATGGCCGCACGCTGGAATGGTCGACGTCCTCGCCGCCGCCCGACTACAACTTCGCGTTCATCCCGCAGGTGCACGAGCGTGACGCCTGGTTCGACATGAAAGAGCAGGGCGTGAGCCGTCCGATGGATGGGTTCAACAATATTCACATGCCCAGGAACACCGGCGCCGGCCTTATCCTTGGCGTGCTGGCGACTCTCTTTGGGTTCGCCATGGTCTGGTACATCTGGTGGCTGGCCATTGCGTCGTTCCTGGGAATCATCATCGTGTCCATCGGCCATACCTTCAATTACCATCGCGACTATCACATCCCCGCCGAAGAGGTGAACCAGTTCGAGCATTCGGGCAATTGGGCGCCCAATCCTGAGGGGGGCGCGGCATGAGCACCGATACCATCGCCAGCAGCCGCCGCCCAGCGCCGACGTTCTATTGCCGTCAAGAGCCGCCCGCCCATAACGGAACCCTGCTCGGGTTCTGGATCTACCTGATGAGCGATTGCTTCATCTTCGCCTCCCTGTTCGTTGCCAACGCCGTGCTGGGCACTCAGTACGCGGGCGGCCCGACGGGCAGCCAGGTCTTCGATCTGGTCGGGCTGGCCTGGAACACCGCCTTGCTACTCATTTCCTCGGTCACCTTCGGTTTCGCGATGCTGCAGATCCAGCAAGGCAACAAGCGCGTCATGCTTGGCTGGCTGGCTGTCTCCGGACTGCTGGCGGCGGCCTTCGTGGGCCTGGAAATCCACGAGTTCGTCGACATGATCGCCCAGGGCGCCGGGCCGGGCCGCAGCGCGTTCCTGTCGTCGTTCTTCACCCTGGTCGGCACGCACGGCCTGCACGTGACCTTCGGCGTCGTGTGGCTGGTCGTGCTGATGGTGCAGTTGAACCGCTACGGCGCCACGCCGGACAACATTCGGCGCCTGCGCTGCCTGAGCATGTTCTGGCACTTCCTGGATCTGGTCTGGGTCGGGGTTTTCAGCTATGTTTATCTGGTAGGAGTATTGCGATGAGCCACCCACCTCTGTCCGGCGCGTCATCGTCCGACCATCACGACGACGCCATGCACGTGCATGAAGGCTCGCTGCGCAGCTATCTTACGGGTTTCGTGCTGGCGGCCATTCTTACCGTCATTCCCTTCTGGCTGGTCATGAACCAGGTCATCGACAATCGCGCCGCGGCCATTGCCGTCGTGCTGATCCTGGCCGTCGCGCAAATCGTCGTGCATATTGTCTACTTCCTGCATCTGGACACTCGCTCGGAAGGCGGCTGGAACATGCTGGCCTTCATCTTCTCCACCGTGCTGGTGGTCATCGTGCTGGGAGCGTCCATCTGGGTGCTGTATCACGAAAACATGAACATGATGCCGGGCATGATGCCCGCGACGTCGCAGCAGCCGCACACGATGACCATGCCGTCGTCGTGACTTCGGCATCCGGCGGCGCAGCGGGAACCCGCCCGGGCCGCGGTTTCATCGTCTGGATGGTATTGGCGGTCTGCGCCTTTGCGGGGTTCATCCTGCTGGGAAACTGGCAATTGCACCGCCTGGACTGGAAGCTGAAGCTGATCCACGACGTCGCCACGCGCATTCATGCGCCGCCGGTGGCCGCTCCCGGGCCTGCGGCCTGGCCGAATGTCGAAAGCGGTCAACTGCAATACCTGCGAGTGCGGCTGGAGGGCCGCTTCCTCCCCGGCAAACAAGCGCTGGTACATGGCACCAGCCCAAAGGGCTACGGCTATTGGGTCATGGTTCCGTTCAAGACCGATGACGGCTTCATCGTGCTGGTGAATAGGGGCTATATTCCGCCCGATCTCGCCGATGCCTCGGGCAACGCGAAAATACGCGCACCGGAAGGCGAAACCGTCGTGACCGGGTTGTTGCGCTTCACCGAACCGCACGGCGGCTTCCTGCGCCGCAATCGTCCTGACGCGGGGCAATGGTATTCACGCGACGTGGCCGCCATTCTCAAGGCGGAGGGACTGCCGGATGAGTCCGCCGCGCCGTATTTCGTCGATGCCGACGCCGGCGTGAACCCGCAGGGCTGGCCGCTTGGCGGCCTGACGGTCACCCACTTCCGCAACACCCATTTGGGATACGCCATCACCTGGTACCTGATGGCGCTGGCCGTATTGCTGGGGGCAGGCCTGATGATTCGCCATGAGCGGCGGATACGGCGTTCGCCGCGCTGATTCTTATATTCGCGGCCCTAATAATAAGTATGCCTGCCATGTGTTGTTCACACATGGCTTGAATGCTATTGTTTTTTGCACGCCAGGTAACGATAAGAGGAGTGGGGCATGAGCCGTCAACGTAAAGCGCTTCGTTCCAGAATGGGCCGAAGCACGGCAGACAGCATTACCGTATGCGGTCTCGATCTGACGAACGATGTGCTCGGCAAGCTGAATCTGGGCGAGTTCGCCTTTTTGGAAATCAAGGGGCGTGTCCCGACCCCGAATGAGTCCGTCGTGTTCAATGCCATGCTGGCTACCTTGGTGGAGCATGGTATGACGCCAATGGCTATTGCCGCCCGCCTGACTTATCTGGGAGCTCCCGAATCGCTGCAGTCCGCTGTTGCCGCGGGCTTGTGCGGCATGGGTACGACTTTTGCGGGTACGGCGGAAGGGGCCGCCCGCATTCTCCAGGAGGCCTTGGCCTCGGCGGATGGAGAAGAAGATCTTCCGCAGTTGGCGAAGAAAATCGTCGCCAGTCACGTCGCTGCCAAACGCACCATACCGGGAATCGGGCATCCCCTTCATAAGCCCATAGATCCGCGCACCCCAAAATTATTTCAACTTGCGGAAGAAAATGGCATCAGCGGCCGTTATGTCGAGTTGATGCAGCTTATTTCCGCGGAGGCGGAGCGCGTGCTTGCCAAGCCCGGGATATTGCCGGTCAACGCCACAGGGGCGCTGGGTGCTCTGGCTTGTGAGCTTTCCATCCCCTGGAGGCTGTGCCGGGGCCTTGCCGTTATTGGCCGCTCGATTGGCTTGGTCGGTCATATCGCCGAGGAACTGCGCGATCCTATCGCGCGAGAAATCTGGGAGCGTGCCGACGAAGAGTCTTCATCGCCGCTCCAAGGAGCGGCTGACTGATAGCCGCCTGCTTTACCCGGGCCTTGAACATCGTTTGGCATTCATCACGGCTTTTTATCGTCGGCGAAAAGGTTGGCGACTATGCCGCGCAGCCATCGGTTGGCGTCGTCATGATGATTGCGCTGATGCCAGAATTGGCGGATGACGAAGTTTGGGACGTCAAAGGGAAGGGGCAGCATTTTTAGATTGCGAGGCGTATCGGCCCTGGTTACGACCTGCTGCGGCACCGTTGCGATGAAGTCGGTCGTTTGCAAAATGGTGGGTACGACGGTGAAGTGCGGTACGCGCAAGGCTATCCGGCGTTTCAGGCCATACTCGGCCAGCTTGCGCTCGATGAGCGTGGGTGCGGTGTTTGACGAGACGACTCCGCTATAGCGCGATCCCGTAGGTTCGATCATGACATGCGACTCCGACTCGAACTGGGCCAGGCTTAGCGTTGTTCCAATACGGGGGTGGTCGCTTCGCATGATGCAGACATAGCCGTCGGAAAATAGCCGTTGTTGGTAAAACCCGGTTTGCAGCGCCGACGATACGCCAATGGCGAGATCGGCGGCGCCTGATTCGAACACCTCCTGGTAGCGTTCGCGAGGCAGTTGCAATACGCGTACATCGACGTTTGGCGCGGCTTTCTTCAGCGTTGTCATCAGCGGCGGCAAATACACGACTTCACCCATATCGCTCATCACGATTTGAAAAGTGCGGTCGGAGGTCGCCGGGTCGAAGGCGACCGTGCCATCCAGCCCCTCCTGCAGTGTCCGTAGCCCTTGATGCACGGAACCGCTTAGCTGCTGCGCGAATGGGGTCGGCTCCATGCCGGTTCGAATCCGGACGAAAAGCGGGTCGTTGCACAGCTTGCGCAGCCTCGTGAGTGCATGGCTCATTGCCGGCTGGCTTAAACCGATGCGCTCTCCCGCTCTTGTCACGTTGCGCTCTTGCATCAATGCGTCGAAGACAAGAAGGAGATTCAAGTCGATCTTGTAAATATTCATATCAGGCATAGTGTCTATGTTCTATATGTTCTAGACCGATGATAGCTCCGTCTATATATTTTAGGTAGACCCTTCCTTGAATGAGCTGGGTGAATGAGCGTCTGTGGATGGTGGTGCGGACAGAGTTGTCGAAACGAAGGATTCCCTATGATGCGGCCATTTGGGTTCAGTCCCGAACAGATTTTGATGCGCGAGACAGTCAGAGGTTTGGCGGAGAAGTATTTTGAGCCCAATGCGGCGCATGCCGACCGCACATATAGTCCTCCGGTGGAGAACATGAAAATTCTGGCCGACCATCAATACACGGGTATCTCCATTCCCGAACAATATGGCGGCGCTGGGCTTGGTCTGTTGGATCTCGTGCTGGTAAGCGAGCAAATTGCACGCTCGTGCGCCAACACCGCAATATTGTTCTCATGTACCGACGGCGCCACGACGCGCGCCATAACACGCCTTGGATCGACGGAGCAAAAAGAGCGGTATCTTCCGCGCCTTGCGGCTGGCAAGCTCTTTGCGGCATGGAGCATGTCGGAACCGGATGCCGGCTCGGACATCGGCAACGTTAAAACCCGGGCTGTGCCGGATGGAGACGGCTATGTCGTGAATGGCTCCAAACTATGGTGCACGGGGGCGCAAGTCTCGGACCTCTTCATGGTGCTGGTTCGACTGACGGACGAGCCGGGCCTGCGCGGAGTCGGGGTCATACTGGTTGAGCGGGGAACACCGGGTTTTTCTGTCGGACGCCATCTGGATCTGCTTGGCTTGCGCGGCACCGGCATGGCGGAACTCGTTTTTCAGGACTGCCGCATTCCCGCCGAAAGTATATTTTTGCCGGCGGGGCGCGTGCGGGATCTGCTGAGCGTGCTCGATGCCGATCGTATTTCGGGCAATCCCCCCATCTGCCTTGGCGTTGCCCAGGCGGCATTTCAGCGCATCACCAAACATGTCCAGGACAGGCTGCAGTTCGGGCGCCCGTTGGCCGAAAACCAGGGCGTGCAATGGAAACTCGCCGACATGGCCATCGAGATCGAGGCGGCCCGCGCCTTGCTGTACCGGGCGGCAAGCAGGGTGGATGCGGGCCAGCCCAGCATTATCGATACATCCATTACCAAGACCTTTGTCAATCAAATGGCCATTCGTGTAACGAACGAAGCCATGCAGCTTGCGGGCGCTTACGGGCTTTCCGAGGAATATCCGTACGAGCGGTACTTTCGCGATGTGCGTGGAATGGCCATCGGCTACGGCACGACTGAAATACATCGGAATTCCATTGCCCGCGAGATACTCAGCGGCAGCTATGAATTTTAACGAGGGGAGATATGGCCTCAGTGAATGAAAATATCGAGACCGGCGACGGCCGCAGCTTCGGCGCCTATGTAAGCGTTCCTGCCAAACCCAACGGCAACGCCATTGTTTTGCTGCAGGAGATATTCGGCGTCACGTCGACAATACGGCGCGTGGCCGACCGCTATGCGCAAGATGGCTATCTGGTATATGCGCCCGATCTTTTCTGGCGTCTGGAGCCCGGCATCGAGCTGAGCCACTCCAAAGAGGATATTCAGCGGGCCATGTCGCTGTTGAAGCAGTTCAACGAAGAAACGGGATTGCAGGATATTGGCCGGACGGTGTCGTGCATACGCGGGCTTCCCGGTTTTCATGGCAAGGTGGCGGTAGCCGGGCTATGCCTGGGGGGGCGGCTCAGTTATATGGCGTGCCTCAGGCTGGATATAGACGCCGCCGTAGCCTATTACGGCGTGGGGATTGAACGGAATATAGAGCAGGCCAAAGAGCTGAAGAGCCCGATCATCCTGCACTTTGGAACCAAGGACGAGTACGTGCCGCGGCCAATACAGGAATCCATCAGGGAGGGGCTGAGCGCCAGTCCCCATGCGACGGTCTACGTCTACGAAGACGCCGGCCACGGCTTTTATACTCGCGGAGACCCCGCGGCAATCCAGCTTGCCCATCAACGTACGGAAGAGTTTCTGCGGCGCGCATTGGGCGGAGGGCAGTCATGAAACTGGCGGCGATTCCTTTTGACGCGCTTGAAATCGGGGAGAGTGGCCGCAGTGACGGGCGCACGCTTACCGAGGCTGATTTGAGCTTTTCTTGCATGATCAGCGGCGGCTGGCATCCTATTCACGCCGATAGCGAGTTCGCGCGGAATACCGCGCTGGGCCAAAGAATCCTGCATGGCAGCTATTGCCTGATGGTGGCGACAGGCTTGGCGGCCGATTTGCCGAACCTGGGGCGCGCCGTCATCGCGGATCTGGGCGTGCGTGAATGGCGTTACCTGCAGCCCGTATTTGCGGGAGACACGCTCTATGCCGAGGTTGAAATCATCGGAAAGCGAGTTACGTCGAATCCCGCTCGAGGCGTGCTTGAGCGGCGCATCCGGCTGGTGAAGGCGTCGGGCGCCGTCGCCCATGAAGGGATTTCTGCGTTGTTGGTAGAGCGTGGGGCGCAAATATCATGATCATCGGCGATATCCTCGAACATAATGCCGTGTGTTTTGGTTCGCATCCGGCGGTATATTTTGAGGGCGAAACACTGACCCATGCGCAGTTGGCGGATCGCGTCAAGCGGCTCATCGGCGCTCTGGTGAAAGCCGGCATGCCGCGCCAGGCGCGATTGGCCGTGTTGTCGCGCAATACTCCGGAGTATCTGGAAGTGTACGGAGCCGCCGGCTTGGGCGGATTCATTGGCTTGGGCATCAACTATCGTCTGTCGGATCGAGAGCAACTGACGATCTTGCAGGATGCCGAGCCGGCGATCTTGTTCTTTGAAGATGAGTTTGCGCCCAGGGTCGACGTGCTGCGCGCCCAACTTCCGGAATCAATGATCTACATCCGCATACGGGGCAATGGCCAAGGCCCGGCATGGTCGATCGAGTACGAGGACTTCATCGCGGACTCCATGCCGGCGACGTCCGGGATGCGCGCGTCCGAGGACGATGTCGTATTCATCATCTACACCAGCGGCACGACTGGCAAAGCCAAAGGCGCCATGTTGGGCAACGAGGCCCAACTGGAACAAGCCCGTGTACAGGCTTTGTCGCATACCGCGTCCCAGACCGATCGCATGCTTATTGTCATGCCGTTCTACCATATCGGCGGCCCGACGGAGCTGCTGACGTTCTTGTATGTGGGGGCGTCCATTGTCTTGCATCGTGATTTCGATGCGCGGGCAATACTCGAAAGCATCGAATCAAAACAAGTCACGGCCGCGCACCTGGCGCCGACGATGATACAGATGATGCTGGAAATAATGGAGGAGCGGGTTTTCGATGTTTCCAGCTTGCAGACGGTCTGCTATGCCTCCGCCCCGATGTCGGAAGCCTTGTCGCGACGCGCGCGCGAAGCTTTCGGGCCGGTCTTCATGCAAATCTACGGCATGACGGAGAACGGCCTTGGTTCGGTTCTGCTCAAGCACCAGCATGTGACGCAAGGGGATCCGGCCCAGGTGCGCCGGCTGGCTTCCGCGGGGCAGCCATATCTGGGTACGGACATCCGTACCGTTCGGGCGGAGGGATCGGATTGCGCCGTCGGAGAGTGCGGCGATATATGGATCAAATCAAAGTCCCTGATGCAGGGGTACTGGAAAAATCCCTTGGCGACGCAAGAAGCCTTGGTCGACGGGTGGTTCCTGACCGGGGATATTGGATATTTCGACGAGGAACATTTTCTGTTCGTCGTCGACCGGAAAAAAGACATGATCGTCTCGGGTGGCGAGAACATCTATTCGCGAGAGGTCGAGGAAGCCTTGTTGTTGCACCCCGCCGTTCTTGACGCGGCGGTCATCGGCGTGCCTGACCCCAAGTGGGGAGAGTCGGTGATGGCATTCATCGTGACGAAACCGGGGCGGACCGTTTCCGAATCGGACTTGATCGCCCATTGTCGCGGCCTTATCGGCAGCTATAAAAAGCCAACGCATGTGGAGTTCCTGGATCAATTGCCACGCTTGGTCAGCACGCGAAAGGTAGACAAGAAAGCGCTGAGAGCCCCGTTCTGGGCTACGCAAGACAGACAGGTTTCATAGGCTTGCCAACTAGCGGCGCAGGTGGGGTTGGTGTCGATACCGGCAGCATCGTGACGGTGATAGGAATCGTGGCGCGCCGGCTGGAGTGTCGACGTTTGTTTTATTACTTGATAAAACCAGGAGACGTAGATGAGAAAAATGGGAAAACGCTGGCTTGTCGTGGCCCTGGCGGCAATGGTGCCCCTGGCTGCTCAGGCCAAGATGAAGGTGGGCGTCATTCTTGGCGCGACTGGACCGGGCGCTTCGCTGGGCATACCTTTCAAAAATTCGGTTTTGCTGATGCCGAAAACATTGGGCGGCGTACCCGTCGATTACATTATCCAGGATGATCAGACCGATCCGACCGTGACGGTGAAGCTGGCCCGCAAGCTCATCGAACAGGACAAGGTGGACTTGATCATCGGGTCGGGCAGCGCGCCGACCGCCATGGCGGTTGCGGAAGTCGTGCAAGAGTTGAAAACCCCGCAGATTTCACTGTCGCCCATACCGGTTACCGCCCAAAAATACCCCTGGTCGTATTCCGTGCCTATGTCGCCGAGTATCGGCATGGGATCCGTTGTTGCGAACATGAAGCAACACGGCGTAAAGAGGGTGGGCTATCTGGGGTATTCTGACTCCTGGGGCGATCTTGTGTTGTCGGGCTTCAAGCACAACATCAAGGATTCGGGCATCACCGTCGTGGCCAACGAGCGCTATGCGCGAACCGACAACAGCGTGATGGGACAAGTGCTGAGATTGATTGCCGCCAAGCCCGACGCCATATTGCTCGGGGGTTCGGGCACGGCGGGGGCTTTGCCCTATGCCCCATTGCGGGAGCGCGGCTATAAGGGTCTTATCTATAACAACTCCGGCGTCATCAACAACGATTTCCTGCGTGTCGGAGGCAAGTCTTTGGACGGCACATACGCGGTGGCAGGCCCGGTGGTCGTCGCTGAACAGTTGCCCGATAGCAATCCCATCAAGAAGGTAGCCTTGAATTTCAAGGCTACCTACGAAAAGGCATATGGCAAAGGCACGCTCAATGCATTTTCCGCTATTGCCTGGGATGCCTACCTTTTGGCGGACCATGCCGTAGCGCAGGCCGTCAAGAAGTCCAAACCGGGATCGGCCGATTTTCGCGCTGCGCTGCGCGATTCGCTGGAAGCCAGCAAAGAGGTGGTCGGAACGCAGGGGATCTTCAATATGAGCAAGACGGATCACAACGGCATGGACAGCCGTTCCGGCGTCATGGTTCAAATAGAAAACGGCAGGTGGAGGCTGGTGCAGTAGCCGCTCGCGGCCATCTCTTATTCGACAACAAGACGCATGATCCTTGGCATGGCTTTTCATCAGGAAAGCCATGCCTTTGTGCATTTCTTCCCTGCTGAATGACAGAATTTGCCAGCATTTAACAGAAATTAATCCACTGAATTTCCGTAAGCCATTTTTATAATTTGTTGCTTAAAGAATTAGCGGTCGGTTCGGGCGGTATGCCTGCGGCGAATGTCGTTGGGCAATGCCGGCGGGGTGATCGCGAGGTCTTATTTTCTAAGGATGAATTATATGAATGTCCCTACCCAAAGAGCTGTAAAGCGCTCTTTTCCGGCTACCGCGTTGCGGGTTGGCGGAGTGCTGCTGCTGGCGCTTACCCTGACGGCGTGCGAGGAAGACGACGCTCCTACGTCTGCTTCCATCCCCACCCAGACGGTCGCGTGCAAGGATTACGACAACAATCCCATGGAGGTTGCGCCAAAGACCGTCACCATTCACAACGATTCCGCGGGCCAGATCTACCCTGTGATTTCGACTAGTAAGAATGCGGTCAATCAGTGGATGCAGGCGTGCTTACGCACCACCGACGTGATCTCGACCGATTTCGTCTACAAGCTGTACGTCAATGAGGGCAAGGGCATTCCTCCCAATTCGTCGGTCACCATCACGCTGCCTTTGTACAGCGAGTTGTCCGATAAAAAATACATTACCTGGTGGAACGGCGGGCGCGTGGTTCTGGCGGACAACAGCGAAAGGTTGCGTGACAAAGACGATACTTCCCTGGCAACGCCCAATACGGTGACGTGCGAAGCGCAGGGCACCGAGTGCGCATTGACCACGTATTCCAGCAATGTTCAGTTCCCGGAAGACGTCTACGCCCAGTTGTCCGAATACACGTTCGGCGACTCCATCATCCCGGCAGGCCAGACTACGCGTTTGTTGAAGCCGGAAAACGTGGGGTACAACATTTCCTATGTGGATCATGTCTACATGCCCGTGGCCATCGGGCCCAAGAGCAATCCTTATATCGGGTACAGCGGTTCGGGCCAGGCTTTGCCCGACTTCCGGAACAAGCTGCAGGCATTCCTGGACTCCGATATCGGAGGAGGGTGGCCGGTTTACAACCTGAGCCAGCTCAAGCTGCCAGGCGGCTACAATATTTTTGCCCAGCGTCCGGGCACCCTGCCTCCTACCGACAATGTGCCCGTCAAGCCGGCGGACAGCACCAAGTTCCCGCCCGTCTTGACGGTGCTGAAATGCATCAACGGCGGATGCAGCGAAACCGAAAAAGAAACACTTCGCTATGGCGAAGCAGTGCAGCGCATGCAGGATCTGTGGGGCACTTGCGTCGATTGGTCGGGTGAGGACATCAGCCAGTACGTGACGCCAGGTGCGACGTGCCCGGCTGATTCCGACTTGAAAGACAAGCTGGCGGCGGTCCAGGCCTTCTTCAAACAAAGCCACCAGGACTATCTGGCCATGTACAGCGCGGGTAAATGCGAAGGCAGCACGCCCCAGGTTCCCACGTTCGGTTACTGGAATGCCATGATGCACATCTATGGCTGGGTTCCGTATAACGAGGGTTGCGGCGCGGATGCCAACCCCTTGGCGGACACCAGTATCCCGGGTTGGGATCATGCCAAGATCCAGTCCATGTACATCCACGATCTGCAATACAATGGCTCGCAGGATGCCGTCAAGGCCAACCCCAAGCTGTTGTTCAACCCGTATGTGCAGTTGATCCACGATGATCTGCAGATGAATGCCTATGGATTCTCGGTGGATGACGCGGTTGGCTTCATGAGCGAGCTGGGCAGCGGCCTGGTCTTCACCGTGGGCGGGCTCAAGGGCCTGGAAAACGAAAAGCAGTTCAGCTATGCGGACGGCTTTAGTGTGAACGTCGGCCCGCCCGATGCACTGATCGGCAAGATCAACAAGCCCGTGATCAAGAAGTACGGCGTGTGCTCGATGAATACGCAGGACGGCAATCTGGATTGCCAGAAGATCGATCAGAACGTCATCATGCCCACCAACAGCCAGATCCTGGGGTTCCGGGTTGGCACCGTGGTTTCCTACCCGCTCAAGGTGCGTTTCACCGACCTGAACGACAATGTGTACACCCTCCTCGTCAACTCCAAGTTCGCCGCTTGCCCGGACAGTGTGGATGTCAAGACTTGCCCGACCAACAAGAGCACGCTTGTCGACAAGACCGCCTGCTCGGTCGTCAAGCCCAATGGCGAGAAACATCCCAAGTCGGATGACTGGTGCACAGGCGCCGATCCCAACCAGCAACGGGAAAAGCAGCTCACCAAGAATTACGTGAACTATCCGAAGCCGGTCGATTATCTGTAACTATCCGTCTGGGCTCGTCTCCTGAAGGGGCGGAGCCAGATCGTCAAGGCCCTTGCCTTACGCCAATCGGCGGAGGCAAGGGCCTTTTTCAATGGCGCCGGGGGGCGTTTCAATGCAATCCGCCGTGTTCCGGCTTTTGTGGTTGGCTTCGAGGCCGAGCTTTTCCTGGCATCGTTCAGGTGACGGTAAGCAATGAAAAAATTCGCGATGCGCGTGTTTTTTTTGTTTTTGAGTGTGGCATTATTTGTTCTGCATGATCCGTCTTATCCGCTTTGAGTGTTGCGCTTGCAACATCAAGCGGCCGCGCAGGCCGCTTGATTCTTGCCACTATTCAATAATCCGTCTCAGGAGGAAGCTGTCATGAAAAAAATCGCCAAGGTCGCGGCTTGTGCCGCATTGTGTTTGTCGGCCGGCAGTGTATGGGCCGCGGGCGGCGGGGGGATTCCCGGTGTGCGGGGAATCGATCACATCGGCTTCACGGTGCCCGACATCAATCAGGGCGTGGCTTTTTTTCATGATGTGATGGGTTGCACCGAGGTCATGCGCTTCGGGCCTTTCAGCGATGACAAGGGCAACTTCATGGAGGATCTCGTCAACGTCGATCCGCGTGCGGTCATCAAGCAGATTGCCATGATGCGCTGCGGCCATGGTTCGAACATAGAACTGTTCCAGTACAGCGCGCCGGATCAAAACACGAAAATGCCGCGCAACAGCGATTACGGCGGCTATCACATCGCTTTCTACGTCAAGAACATCAAGGCCGCGGTCGACAAGGCCAGGGCGCTTGGGCTGAAAACCTTCATGGGCCCGTTCGCGCTCAAAGAGGGCCCGGCCGCCGGCGAGTCGATCACCTATGTGCTGACGCCATGGGGAATGCAACTGGAGCTGATCAGCTATCCCAAGGGCATGGCCTACGAGAAAAAAGGCAAGCCGCGTTTATGGGCGCCTGGGCATTGAGCCTTCGGGCGCGGCGCTTTTCAGGTTCGAGGCGGGGTTCGTCCCGAACCTGAACGGCGGATTCGGCCGTTCTCGTGTCAATCGGCCAGGTTCAGGCAGCTTGGCCCGCATCTTCCGCAAACAGGCTCATGAGCTGGCGGCGCAGCCATTGCAGGCCGCTGTCCCGGTGGAAGCGTTCGTGCCAGTGCTGCATGACCACCATGGTCGGGGCGGCGAAGGGCAGGGGAAACACGCGTACCAGCCCTTGCTGCCGCAGGAACTGCGCCGCGCCGTTGGGGATCGTGACGATATAGTCGCTGATGCCGATGATGGGCAGGATGCCCAGTACGCTTTCGACCTGCCAGCCTACCTTGCGCTTTATGCCCGCGCGCTCGATGGCGCCGTCCAGCACCCAGTGGCCCGTTCCCGCCGGCGAAATGCCCAGGTGCAGTTCCCGTTCGTAGTCCTCGATGGACATTTGCTCCGTGATGCGGGGGTGGTCGTGGCGGACGACGCCCACGAACTCTTGTTCGAGCAGCAATTGCTGGTAGAAGCCCGGGGATTCGAACTGGGCCATGAAGGCGATGGCCAGGTCGACTTCCCCGGCTTCCATGAGCTTGCCGGTTTTTTCGGTGATGCCTGAAAAATGGAACCGGATATTGGGCGCGATGCGTTTTTGCAGTTCCAGCAGTTGCGGCGACACGGGCAGGTAGCCGGAATTGATCATGGCGATGCGGAACAGCCTGTCGGAAGTGCCGGGGTCGAAGGCGATGCGGCTGTGCGTGGCGGTCGCGAGCAATTGGTAGGCGCGGGTCAGGGGCGAGCGCAGATCCAGCGCCAGGGGCGTGGGCTCCATGCCCCGCGAGGTGCGCACGAACAGCGGGTCGTTGAAGTATTTGCGCAGGCGCGCCAGGCTCATGCTGACGGACGGCTGGCTGGCGTTCAGGGTGTTGGCCGTTTCCGAGACGCTGCCTGTGCGCATCATTTCCGTGAAAATGGCGATCAGCCGCAGGTCGATGTTCTTGGAAAGAAGCTCTTCCGAGGGCAGGGGACGGCTGGTGTGGCGGCTGGACATGGTGCTCTCGCGGATGGCGCCGGCGGCGGGCGGCGATGGCTTATGGATTGAGCCTCAATAATATCAATATTTTTTATACGGTCTATATGCCTGCGGACATGGACTTGGGCATTTGCTGTGTATATCGTGTCTCTCTGGCTGCCGTAAAGGGCAGCGCCGGGGCGATTGCGCCAGGTCATATATGGAATCCTATATATGGAATGGCGGCATCGAAGCCCATCAAGAACCAGAAACAGACATACGAGACAAGCAGCGCGCCATGGCCGGCCAAGCCGGGCGCGCGACGAGCAGGAGAGACGGGTTTGGAGTTCGATTACATCATCGTCGGCGCGGGGTCGGCCGGCTGCGTGCTGGCTTCGCGGCTGACCGAGGACGCCGGCGTGAGGGTGCTGCTGCTGGAGGCGGGGGGATGGGATCGGGATCCCTGGATACATATTCCGCTGGGCTGGGGGCAGATCATTCAAAGGCGTTTGCACGACTGGATGTATTTTGGCGAGCCCGAGCCCAATGTGGGCGGCCGTCAGGTAGAGTGCGCGCGCGGCAAGGTCGTGGGCGGCTCTTCGTCCATCAATGCCATGGCGTATGTGCGCGGCAATCGCGCCGATTACGATGCCTGGGCGGCTTCGGGCCTTACCGAATGGTCGTATGCGCATGCGCTGCCTTATTTCCGGCGCCAGGAAGCTTGGGAAGGCGGCGCTTCAGCGTACCGCGGCGGCGATGGCCCGCTTACCACCCGGAACAGCCAGTATGAAGACCCCCTGGTGCAGGCGTATATGGATTCGGGCGTCCAGGCGGGCTTTCCGTTGACGGACGACTACAACGGCGCGCAGCAGGAAGGATTCGGGCTGATGCAATCCACCATCCGCCATGGCCGCCGCTGCAGCAATTCGGTGGCCTACCTGCGTCCGGCGCTGCGTCGCCCCAATCTTACCGTGCGCGTCAAGGCGCTGGTGCATAAAGTGGTGATCGAAGACGGCCGGGCCGTGGGGGTTGAATACTCCATCAACGGCAAGACGGCCATGGCCCGCGCTTCCCGCGAGGTGCTGCTGGCGGGCGGAGTCATCAACTCCCCGCAGGTCCTGATGCTGTCCGGAGTCGGCGAACCCGGCGAATTGCAGCGGCACGGTATTGACGTGAAGGTCGCTTTGCCGGGCGTCGGCAGGAATCTTCAGGATCATCTGTCGGCCATGGTGGCATACAGCCGAAAAACACCCGGTCCGTTCCGCAAGAACCTGCGGCTCGATCGCGTGGTCAAGGCCCTGGGCCAGGCGTATTTTTTTGGGCGCGGCTTTGCCACCGACCTGCCTTCGGGGGTCGTGGCGTTTCTCAAAAGCCGGCCGCAAGAACCCATACCGGACATACAGTTGCTGTTCCATGCCGGTCCGTTGGCGGCGGGGCCGTACCTGCCGCCTTTCAAGCCTGCGTTCGCCGATGGGTTTTCCTGCCGCGTGGTCTTGCTGCGGCCCGAGAGCCGAGGCCGGATTGAGCTGGTGTCGGCGAACCCGGCCGAACCCGTTCGCATTCACCAGAATTTCCTGGATTCGCCCAACGATTGGGACGCGCTGAAACGCGCGTTTCGCGTCATGCGCAATATCGGCACGCAGGCGCCCATGCGGGATTTCGTCGAGAGCGAAATCATCCCGGGCGTCCAGGCGGTCACCGACGAAGCCATCGAACAGCACATCCGCAACACCGCCATTACCGTGCACCACCCGGTCGGCACCTGCCGCATGGGAACGGACGGCGACGAATTGGCCGTCGTGGATCAGTACCTGAAGGTGCGCGGCGTCGAGGGCCTGCGCGTGGTCGACGGTTCGGTCATGCCCGGCCTGGTCGGCGGCAATGTCAACGCGCCGATCACCATGATCGCGGAAAAAGCCGCCGATTTCATTCGCGGCAGGGCGGTGCTTGCACCGGCCGAAATTTGAAGTCATTGAGGAGTCAAGTGTGAATACAGTCAACGAGGTCAAGCAGCCGGATGTCCTGCCCGGGCATTTCGGTTTGTATTACGGAGGCCAATGGCGCGAGCCTGTTCAGGGCGGGTATTTCGATGTCCACAATCCGGCGACGGCCGAACTATTGGCCCGGGTGGCCGACGGTACGCAGGAGGATGCCGCGCTGGCCGTTCAGGCGGCTCGCAAGGGCTTCGAGGCCTGGCGCGCGATGCCGCCCCTGGAGCGGGCCGGCCGCATGAAAGCGCTGGCGCAAGTGGCGCGTGAACACGCTGAAGAGCTGGCCATGCTGGATGCGCTGGATGGGGGGAACCCTGTGCGCGAAATGAAGAACGACGTCATGATGGCCGCCGCCGCATTCGATTACTTTGCCGGCCTGGTCACGGAAATGAAGGGCGCGTCCGTGCCTTCGGGTGTCGATGCCATCAATTTTTCGGTGCGCGAGCCGCTGGGCGTGGTCGTGCGCATCGTTCCCTTCAATCATCCGTTCATGTTCTGCATGTCCAATGCGGCGGCGCCGCTGGCGGCCGGCAATGCGGTCATCGTCAAGCCGCCGGCGCAGGCGCCGTTGTCCTCCTTGCGATTCGCCGAATTGGCCGAAGGCATCCTGCCGGCCGGCGTGCTGAATATCCTGAACGGCGGCAACGAGCTGGGTGCGGCGCTGGTGGCCAGCCGTGAGGTTGCCATGGTGGGGCTCATCGGCAGCGCCGCTACCGGCCGCGCCGTCATGCGGGCGTGCTCCGACACCCTGAAGCCCGTGCTGCTGGAACTGGGCGGCAAGAACGCGCTGATCGCCTACCCGGATATCGCGCCGGAAGTCGCGGCGCGCGCGGCGGTGGCTGGCATGAATTTCACGTGGTGCGGCCAATCCTGCGGGTCGACGAGCCGGGCGTTCATTCACGAGTCGATCTACGACGACGTGCTGCCTTTGCTCAAGAAACAGGCGGCGCAATTCCGGCCGGGGCTGCCGACCGATCCGCAGACCACCATGGGGTGCATCAACAACCGCGCCCAGTACGAGCGCGTGCTCGACTATATACGCCTGGGCCGCGAGGAGGCCACGCTATTGTGCGGGGGCGGCGCGCCGCAGGATCCGGCGCTGTCGAACGGCTTCTTTGTGGAGCCGACGATTTTCGTCGACGTCGAGCAGTCCATGCGCATTGCGAACGAAGAGATATTCGGGCCGGTTCTGTCCGTGATCAAGTGGCGCGACGAAGAGGCCATGCTGTCGCAGGTCAATGCCGTGGAATACGGGCTGACCTGCTCGATCTGGACCAATGACCTGGTGCGCGCGCACAAGCTGGCCGGCCGGGTGCAGACCGGCTTTGTGTGGCTGAACGAAACCAGCCGGCACTTCATCGGCGCGCCGTTCGGCGGCTACAAACAGTCGGGCATAGGGCGCACGGAAAGCCTGGACGAGCTTTTGGCGTTTACCCAGCTCAAGCATATTCACGTCAATTTGAAATCTCAATCTTAGGAAATACATTATGTGCACCAGTCATGACGGCACCCAAGAGACAGCAGCTTCCCCGGTAGGCGACAGCGCGAAAGCGCCGCTGGCGGTGGACTCCGGATTGATCGACGATCTGGTGGCGGCCAATCACATTCTGTTCGACCAGGGCGTGCTCGACGCCTTCGGCCACGTCAGTGTGCGCCATCCACAAGATCCGCAGCGCTTCCTGCTATGCCGCAATATGGCGCCGGCGCTGGTGGCGGCCGGCGACATCGTGCAGTTCGAGCTGGACGGCACGCCCATCGACGCGGCGGGCCGCTCGGTGTACCTGGAGCGATTCATTCACGGCGAAATCTACCGCGCCCGCCCCGATGTGATGGCCGTCGTGCACAGCCATTCGCCTTCCGTCGTGCCGTTCAGCGTGGTCAAGGAAGCGCCGCTGCGCGCGATGTGCCATGTTGCCGCATTCATCGGCACCGGCGCTCCGGTGTTCGAGATACGCGAAGCGGGCGGGGACGGCACCAGCCTTTTGATTACCGACAACCGGCTGGGCGAGGCGCTGGCCGAATCGCTGGGCGACGAGTCGCTGATCCTGATGCGGGGCCACGGCTCGACGGTGGTGGCCGACACGCTGCAGAAAGTCGTGTACCGGGCCGTGTACGCCGAGATCAATGCACGCGCACAGATACAGGCCTCGCAGCTTGGCGCCATTACGTTTTTATCCGAGGCCGAGGTGCGCACGGCGACCGTCAAGGTGGAGTCCCAAGTGGTCCGCGCCTGGGATTTATGGAAGAAAAAGGCCGAGCTGACGGTTGGGGCGTTGAGCTGAGGCAGTACACGCTGTAAAAGCCGTCAGGAAAGATCAGAACGGCGCCGGCCGCTAGAGCCGTCAATAAACAAGGAGACATAGAATGCTGCGCAAGCTCGACCTTATGCTGGACAGGCTGGTCGGCGCCATTGAAATGGTGCTGGCCTTGATCCTGATTGCGGCGGTGCTGCTGAACTGCCTGAACATCGCCGGAAGGTATTTCTTTCACTATTCGATCACCGGCGCCGACGAGATCCAGATCTTCGGCATGATCGCCATCAGCTTCGTCGGCCTCGTGGTCGTCAGCTGGCGCGATCGCCACTTGCGCATGGACGTGCTGGTGCGCGCCGCGCCGCCATGGCTGCAGCGCTTCCTGGCGGGAATCGAGCGTTTGCTGATCCTGGCGGTGGCGCTTCTGTTGCTGTTCGTCTCGTTCGAATACGTGGACAGAATGTACCAGTTGGGCATAACCAGCGAAAACGCCCAGGTTCCCATGTGGATTCCGCATGCCTGCGTGACACTGGGCTTCACCCTGACGGCGCTGGTCACTGTCGTGCAGTTGACCGCAAGGTGCCGGGCGGTGATCGGGGCGCGCAACAAGGCGGGTGACGCATGATCTTCGCACTGGGGGTTCTGCCTGTCCTGTTCCTGCTTTGCGGGTTTCCCATCTTTATCGTCCTGATCGCCTCGGCGTCGGTGGCCGTGGTGTTCTTCATGCAGATGCCGCTGCCGGTGCTGCATCAAACCTTGTATGGCGCCCTGGATTCCTATCCGCTGTTGGCTGTGCCGTTCTTCATCTATGCTGGCGAGCTCATGGGGCGCGGCTCCATCACGACGCGCATCGTGGATTTCGTGCAGGAGGGGGTTGGGCCCGTGCGCGGCAGCGTGGGGCTGACCACCGTGGGCACGTCGGCGATTTTCGGCGCGATCTCCGGTGTCAGCGCGGCCAGCGTGGCCACCATCGGCCGGGCGATGCTGCCGGCGCTGCGCAAGGACAATTACCCCGAGACGTTCTCCGCCGGGCTGGTGACGGCCATGGGCGCCATCGACGTGGTGATTCCGCCCAGCGTGCCGATGATCATCTACGCCTCGGCGGCTCAGCAGTCCCTGCCCAAGCTGTATGCGGCGGGGGTGTTGCCCGGGATCCTGATTTCGCTGATGATCGCGGCCTACGTTGTCTGGTTTGCCGCCAAGCACAGTATTGGCGCGGGGCGCAAGTTCCACTGGAACGCCTTCGTGCGGGCCACGGGACGCAGCGCCTGGGCGCTGGGGGCGCCGGTCATTATTCTGGGGGGCATCTATGGCGGGGTGTTCTCGCCCACCGAGGCGGCGGCGGTGGCCTGCCTGTATTCCATGTTCGTCACCCGCCTGGTGTTCCGCGAACTGAGCTTGCGGGACATTCTGGAAATCGCCCGCACGACCGCGCTGTTCACGTCGCAGATCCTGATCATCGTGGCATGTGCCAGCGTGTTCGGCTGGCTGTTGACGGTCAACCAGGTGCCGGCGCAATTGATCGCCTGGATCAACGCGCTGGCGGTGCCGCACTGGACGTTGCTGTTCACGGTGAACGTCCTGCTGCTGGCGGTGGGCTGCTTCATCGATCCGATTTCGGCCATCCTGCTGTTGAGTCCGCTGCTGGTGCCCATGATGCAGGCCATCGGCGTGGATGCCATCCACTTCGGCGTCATCATGACCGTGAACCTGGCCATCGGCCTGTTCCATCCGCCGTTCGGCATCAATATCTTCGTGGCGCAGTCGGTGCTGGGGCTGGATTTGAAAACCATTTACCGGGGCATTGTGCCGTTCCTGCTGATCTACTTGCTGGCGCTGGCACTGATTACCTACATTCCCTGGATATCGCTGGGAAGCATGCGGATGCTGATGGGGCATTAAGACGCTGTTCTTGTTAATTTTTAGGAGACAAAATCATGAAAGTAAAAAATACGATAGCCGCCGTGCTGGCGGGATTGGCCGGGTCGTTCCTGATTTCGGCCGCGGCCGTGGCGGCCCCTCAGTTCACCATGAAACTGACCACCACGACGACGAATGACGCGGATGTCGAGTGGCTCAAGACATTGAAGCAGGGCATCGACGAGCATTCCGGGGGAAAGATCAAGGTCGAAATCTATCCGGCGGGCCAGTTGGGGTCGGCCCCCCGAACGATTGAAGGCGTGACGATGGGTACCGTGGAAGTGGCGCTGAATGCCTCGGGCTTCTACGAAAGCCTGGATCCGCGCTTCGGTGCGTTGTCGGCGTCCGGCATCTTCGACAGCATGGAGCAGGGCGACAAGGTGCTGAACGACCCCGAAATCCGCAAGCTGCTTTCGACCTACGGAAAGTCCAAGGGCTACGAGGTGCTGAGCGTCTTCATGCATACCCCGGTGGCGGTGGTGACCACCGAGCCGTTCAAGACCCTGGCCGACATCCAGGGAAAGAAAATAAGGGTGCCGGGTTCGCCGCTGTACCTGCACACCTTCAAGGCGCTGGGGGCGGCGCCGCTGTCGATGTCGCTGGGCGAGGTGCTGCCGGCCATGCAAAACGGCACCATCGACGGGGCCTTGGGGGGCAATACCATTTTCACGTCGCTGAAGTTCTACGACGTGACCAAGAACCTGACGTTTCTTCCCTCCACCCACATCGCCGTGGTGGCCATCATCAACTCCCAGTTCCTGAAAACCATTGGGCCGGAGCTTAGCAAAGTGGTGAAGGACGCGGCGTTGAAGGCCGACGAGCATATTTATACGTGGGCGGCGCAGGATTCGGAAAAAGCCCGCAAGATCTGGGAGGAGCATGGCGGCAAGTCGCTGAAGCTCGACGACGCGGACGCCAAGCAGTTCGTCAAGGACGCCTCGGCCAGCGCCGAAGCCGTCTTCAGCGGCCACCCGCAACTGCAGGCGGACTACAAGGTATTCAAGGCGGTGGCGGAGAAGTATCGGCAAAAGTAGCCCTTACCCCTTTTTCCCGCAAGGTTGCCGAGGCATTTTGGCTGCGAATGAGTCACAATGGGGTTTTGCTGTTCTGTGACTGGAAGACCTTATGACTCGTATAGTTTTGTTTGAAAACATTCATCCAAGCGCCCGCGAGGTGTTCGCGGCCGCGGGGTTGAACGATGTTGTGGCCCATGCCTCGGCGCTGCCGCCCGAGTCCCTGCGCGAAGCCCTGAAGGGGGCGGAACTGGTCGGCATACGCTCCCGCACCCATCTCGATGCGGAGCTGCTGTCCGACCTGCCCGAGCTGCGCGGCATCGGCTGCTTCTGCATCGGCACGAATCAGGTCGACCTGGACACCGCCATGATGCACGGGGTTCCAGTATTCAATGCGCCATTCTCCAATACGCGCTCCGTGGCCGAAATGGTGCTGGGCGAAACCATCCTGCTATTGCGCCGCATCCCCGAGAAAAACGACCGGGTGCACCACGGCTTCTGGGACAAAACCGCCGACGGGGCGTTCGAGACCCGGGGCAAGACGCTGGGCATCATCGGCTATGGCAATATCGGCTCGCAGGTCGGCACCCTGGCCGAAGCGGCGGGCATGCGGGTGGTGTTCCACGACATCGAGGCCAAGCTGCCGCTGGGCAATGCGCGCGCGTGCACGTCGCTGGCGCAATTGCTGGAGCAGTCCGACGTGGTCACGCTGCACGTGCCGGGCGGAAAGGGCACGCAAAACATCATGAACGCGTCGGCCATCGCCGCCATGAAGCCCGGCTCCATTCTCATCAACGCGTCGCGCGGCACGGTGGTGGATATCGACGCGTTGCACGACGCCCTGCAGTCCGGGCATTTGTCGGGCGCGGCCATCGACGTGTTCCCCACCGAACCCAAAAGCCGGGACGAGCCCCTGAAAAGCCCGCTCATCGGCATGCGCAACGTGGTGCTCACGCCCCATATCGGCGGCAGCACCCAGGAGTCCCAGGAGAACATCGGGCGCGAAGTGGCGGAAAAGCTGGTGCGATTCATCCAGGGCGGCGCCACGAAAGGAGCCGTGAATTTCCCCGAAATCTCGTACCAGGAGCCCACGGGAACGGCGCGTATTCTGCACGTGCACCGCAACGTGCCGGGGGCGCTGGGCACGCTCAGCAGCCTGGTGGCCGATTTCGGGCTGAATATCGTCAGCCAGCAACTGCAAACCAAAGGCCAGGTCGGCTATGCCATTTCCGATGTGGAAGGGCCGGTCGACGACAAGGTCATGGCCGCATTGCGCGCGCATTCCATCACCATACGCTGCGATCTGGCCTAGGAGCGTGGGCGGCCGTCATGCCGCCGCGCCTTCGGTTTCGGTGTTTTCAGCTTTTTTAAAGGTGAAAACGGTCATAATTTCCGGTTAATGTGAGTTTTCAAGTTTTCCGGGCATTTCGTGACCACACCAGAACCGAACACTTTTTCCGAAGATCCGCACGGCGGCGTGCGCACCGAGGGCAGCACCGACGGCCTGCCTGTGGCCCCCGAGCTGAGCCTCAGCCTGGACGCCGCCCGCATGCCGCGCCGCTCGACCCTGATCGACAAGCGGGTGGTGCGCATCATCGGCATATCCATGGTGCTGGGGGTCTTTGCCGCCATCGTCGCCAAAGTGCTGATGGTGCTTATCGGGCTGATCACCAACCTGTTTTTCTACGGCCGCTGGTCGACCGCGTTTTCGGCTCCCGCCGAGGCCGTGCCCCACCTGGGTGCCTGGGTCATCGTGATTCCCGTCATCGGCGGCCTGATCGCCGGCATCATGGCCCGCTGGGGATCGCGCGCCATACGCGGCCACGGAATCCCCGAGGCGATGGAGCAGGTTCTGCTGAACGAGTCGCGCATTCCCACTCGTATTACCTTCCTCAAGCCTATTTCCTCCGCCATCGTGATCGGCACCGGCGGACCGTTCGGCGCCGAAGGCCCGATTATCGCCACCGGCGGCGCATTGGGTTCGCTGATCGGCCAATTGCTCAAGGTCACGGCCAGCGAGCGCAAGGTTCTGCTGGCGGCGGGGGCGGCGGCCGGCATGGCGGCGGTGTTTTCCGCGCCCATCGCCGCCGTTGCCCTGGCGGTGGAGCTGCTGCTGTTCGAACTGCGGCCGCGCTCGCTGATTCCCGTTGCGCTGGCATGCGTCGTTGCGACGGGGCTGCGATATTTGCTGCTGGGAACGACCCCCGTTTTTCTGATGGATCCGCTGGATGCGCCGGGCGGCGCGGCGTTGGCCGTGTATGTGGCGATAGGGGCCGTGGTGGGCCTGATCAGCGTGGGCGTGACGCACGCCGTCTACGGCATCGAGGACGCTTTCGAGAAACTGCCTGTGCACTGGATGTGGTGGCCGGCGATCGGCGCCGTCGTGGTCGGCGTCGTCGGCTATTTTGCGCCGCTGACGCTGGGGGTAGGCTATACCAATATCGAAGACATCCTGAACGGCCGGCTTACGCTTGGCGCCCTGGCCTTCCTGTGCGTCATGAAATTCATTTCCTGGTCGGTGTCGCTCAGCAGCGGCACGTCGGGCGGGACGCTGGCGCCGTTGTTCACGATAGGCGGCGCGCTGGGCGGCATGGCGGGAATAGTGCTCAGCCTTTATCTGCCGTCGCTGGGCGTCGATCCCCGCATTGCCGCGCTGGTCGGCATGGCCGCGATTTTCGCCGGCGCATCGCGCGCATTGTTCACCACTGTGATCTTCGCCTTCGAAACCACAGCCCAGCCCGCGGGCCTGCTGCCCTTGCTGGGCGCCTGCACGGCGGCCTACCTGGTTTCGGCGCTGGTCATGCGCAATACCATCATGACCGAGAAGATCGCCCGGCGCGGTGTGAGGGTTCCCTCGGAATACAAGGCCGATTACCTGGAAAGCGTGCTGGTGGGCGACGTGTGCGAAACCGATGTGGTCACGTTGAAGGCAACGCAGACCTTGCAGGAAGTGCGCGACTGGATCGCCCAGGGCCTGCCGACGGGCCAGCATCAGGGCTATCCGGTTCTGGATTCGGCGGGGCGGGTGCTGGGCGTGCTGACCCGGCGCGCCTTCTTCGACCCGAAAAACTCCGGCGAGATGACGCTGGGCCAGTTGATCGTCCGGCCGCCTATCGCGGTGACGGCGCAGCACACGCTGCGCGAGGCGGCCGACCACATGGTGGTGGAGAATGTCGGCCGGCTGCTGGTGGTGGATCCGGCCAGGCCGGGACATGTATTGGGCATGCTGACCCGAGGCGACCTGCTTTCGGCCCATGGCCGCCGATTGCGCGAAGGGCACCGGATGCGGCGCCAGCTCAATTTCAAGATCTATCGACGCCTGCGCCAGCGGCGCCACGCGGCTCCCAGAACCTGATGCGTGGTTTTGGCCTGGCCTGAATTGCCCGGCTTTGCCGGCATCAGCCGGCCGCCACGAACTCGGCATGCGTCAACCGTCGTGAACGGCGGCGCTGCGCACCAGGGTGATGGGCTGTTCCGCCAGGCCCGACTGGCTGCCGCCCGGCAGGATGTCGGCCAGGGTGTAGTGGTCGACATATTCCAGAAAGCTTTGCAGCGCCCCATTGAAGATGACGGCCAGGCCGCACTGCCCGCTGAGGGTGCAGGAATTGCCTTCGGTAAAGCATTCGACCAGGGAAAAATCGGTTTCGGTGTCGCGGATGACCGCGCCCAGATTGATTTGCCCTGGTGTCTTGGCCAGGCGCATGCCGCCATGTTTGCCGCGCACGGTTTCCAGCCACCCACGCTGGCTGAGCAGGTGAGTGATTTTCATGAGATGCGGCTGGGAGATGCCGTAGGTTTGCGCCACTTCGGCTATGGTGCACAAGCGCTCGGGGTGCTGGGCGACGTGCATGAGCAGGCGCAGCGCATAATCGGTGAGCGCGGTCAGTCTCATTGCGGTTTTTTCCGGCTGACCGAGGTAATGCTGATGCCGCCCGCGGAGGGCTTTGCGGCGGCGGCGACGGCGTCCGGCCTGGGCCGGATGAGCATGGGCACGAAACGCCACAGGTACAGCGCAAACGCCAGAATCCACGCCGCGGCGGCCAGGTGCAGGAAGTGCACCGAGAAGGCGCTGGGCCACAAGGCGGCCAGGCGCAGGACGAAGGCCAGCAGCACCAGCCCGTAAGCGGTGCGCATGCTGCGGTCGAGCGCCAAGGGCCGGCCAAGGTGGCCCAGGGCGGTGCGTGTGACCATGCCGATGATCAGCACCGAGAAACCGCCCATGGCGATGACATGTACATGCACGGCGGCGCGGCCGAACAGATCGGGGCTCAGGCCCGCGATATGAGCGGCGGCAAGAACAAGACCCAGGCTCATCAGCGTATAGCCGACATACAGAATCCATAGTATGGGTTTGCTTTGCACGGCGGCGGGCTTCCAGGTGACGACCTGGATCAGGCCGATAAGGCCGACCACGGCCAGCGCCACGGCGGCATAGGCGGCCAGCCCGGCCAGGCCCAGAACGATTGCCGCGACGCCGAAGGCCAATTGAACGTGGCCGCTGCGGGTTTGCATGGGAATCGTCAGCCCGGTAATGGCGCGCATGGCGAAAAACGGAATGACGCGGCGGGCGATGAGCAGGGCGATGATGGCCATGCAGATGAGGCCCAGGTCGAAGCGCCGCATCAATTCGACATAGTTGCCTTGCAGCGCGGCCTGCAGATACAGGACGTTGGCGATGCCGAGCCCCAGAACCAGCCAGGGCAGGCCGTAATTGCGTACGCTTTTGCCCTTGAGCATGACGCGCAGCAGGGCGATGGCGCTGAAGAGGAAGAACGCGGTTTCGCTGATGCAGGCGGTTTGCACGGCGGCCAGCCCGCCTGTCAGATAGCCGATGCGGGCAATGACCCAGAGCAATGCGAGGACGGCCAGGGGCCAGCCTTTGATTGGGTTGAATCCGGTCCAGGTTGCCGATGCCGTCAGCAGGAAGGCGACGGCGATGGTGGCGATGAAGCCCCACAGCATTTCATGCGCGTGCCACGCCACCCCCGCCAGCGGAGCGGGAATGAGCTGCGGCGTGAAAATCCAGATGGCGATGGAAACCAGCGCCCACAGGCAGCCCGCGATGTACAGGGGGCGAAAACCCAGGCTGAGGAAAGCCTTGATGTCGGGACGGACGGCGGGTGGGCGGGCGGGTTCGTCGATCTGGAGGAGTTCAGGCATTGAATACCTCGGTGGGGGCGGCTTCTGGTTTGTTGTACAGCTGGTAGCCATACCACAGGCTGCGCGCGATGCGATGCGCGAAGTCCTCGGCTTTTTCCGCGAAAGGCCTGTTGGCCAGGGTTTCGCAGGTAAGGTGGAAAAGCTTGAGCCATTGCTGGAAGAGCTCGGCGCTAAGATCGGGCAGGGCGACGTGCACCGGCATGGGGGTGCCGCTGTAGGTGCCCGTGCCGCGCAGCATGGACGACCAGAACTGCACCATGCGTTTCAGGTGCTTGTCCCAATCCTGGATGTGCCCGTTGAAAATCGGGCCCAGTGCCTCGTCGGCGCGTACGCGGTCGTAGAAGTCGTAGACCAGGGTCGTGACTTCTTCCTCGGTACATAGTTCGTCTCGGGTCGCCACAAAGAACTCCAATAAAGCGGGTGGGCGGTTTGGCTGGTTTGCGCGTTCGAATCCGGATGCCTGGCGGGCTCTGCCGCCGAAGCTGGATTCGCGAATCAACCAGACAGCACGCTGGGGTTGAGTAAAAACATCTATTTGATATGTATCTTATAAAAATTGCGCTTTGCCGTCAATGGCCGCCGCATGCGCGGGGCAGGAATGCCGGCGGCGGTTCCGGGGCTTCGAGGCCCGCGATGGCGCGTCGTCCGTCGTACCAATGCTTCGCATTGCGCCGAGTGTGTCGGTTTGTTGCATTCCCGCGGCGGGTGCTATACATTGCTGAAATCCATTCGGCATTGCACCGTTTGACTAATTTTAAGTCCACGAACTGGTCGAACGGGACACCAGAATCATTCCATTCTTCGCTCTTGCTTGCACCGCGCGTCGGCGCCGCACCGTCGGCCGCGCTTCCCCGGAGCACCATTTTCTACCCCGAAGCACATTCATGTCTCGACTCTCCTCCATTAGTTGTGTGGTTCCCTGCCTGAACGAGGACGCCAACCTGAACGTTTTGCTGCCGCAACTGCTTGCCGTGCTGGCCGACGCCGCCCCGGCCTTCGAGATCATCGTGGTCGATGACGGCAGCAGCGACGGCACGGCCTTGAGCATGAGCCGGTGGGTCGCCGAGCATCCCGAAATCGTCTACGTGCAGTTGTCGCGCAATTTCGGCAAAGAGGCGGCCATGAGCGCCGGCTTCGAAATCGCCAAGGGGCAAGTGGTGGCCAGCCTGGACGCCGACCTGCAGCATCCGCCCGCCCTGATCCCGGAAATGCTCAAGCGCTGGGAAGAAGGCGCCGACATGGTGTATGCGGTGCGGGCCTCGCGCGAGGACGAATCCGCGTTCAAGCGCGTCGGCACCAAGCTGTTCTACCAGCTCATGCGCGAATCCGGCGGCATCAAGGTGCCTGAGAACGCCGGCGATTTTCGCCTCATGGACAGGCGGGTGGTCGATGCGCTGCTGCTGCTGCCCGAGCGCAACCGCTTCATGAAGGGGTTGTTCGCCTGGGTGGGGTTCCGGGCCGAGCCGTTCTATTATTCGCCGCCCGAGCGTCTGCACGGCGCCTCCTCCTTCAAGCCGCTCAAGCTGTTCCGCTTCGCGCTGGACGGCCTGACGGCCTTTACCACCTGGCCGCTGCGCCTGCTGAGCGTGTCGGGCATAGGCCTGTCGGTGCTGTCGTTTGTCTATGGGCTGTACATCATCGTCAAGCACTGGATGTATGGCGACGAAGTACAAGGCTGGGCCACTCTGATCACCGTGGTGCTGTTCTTTGCCGGCATCAATCTTATTTCGGTGGGCGTGCTGGGCGAATACATTGCGCGCATTTTCGGCGAGGTCAAGAACCGGCCTATCTACATCGTTCGAAAGCGACGGGGCGCCGGCCTGGAAGGCAGCGGGCCGGATCAACATCAATAATCCAGGGCCTGTTATGAATTTCCTTTCCCGGCTGGCGGCCCGGCTGCTGGCCATCCGTTCTACCTGGGTCGTGGCTGTCCTGACCTTTGCCTGGCTGTCGGCCACCACCTGGACGCGTCCGTTGTTTCTGCCGGACGAAGGCCGCTACGTGGGCGTGGCCTGGAACATGCTTCACGGCCACGAGCTGCTGGTTCCGTTGCTGGACGGCTTGCCGTTCTTCCATAAGCCGCCGCTGTTCTACTGGATTACGGCGTTCGCCCTGCATGTATTCGGGCCCAATGAGTGGGCGGGCCGGTTCAGCTCGGTGATCTGCGCCACCTTGATGGCCGCCTTGCTGTTCTGGTTTCTTAAAAAGCACGTCGGCCAGCGCGTGGCGGCCATTGCCGCCGTCATCCTGGTGTCTTCGCCGTTTTTGTTCGGGGGCGCGCAGTACGCCAACCTGGACATGACGGTGGCGGGCATGATCGCGGCCACGGTCATCGTGGCCGCCAGCGCGGTGCTGCGCCTTGAGCGGGGCGAAGCCTATCGCGGCATGCTGGTCCTGGCCTATGCGGTGGCGGGCCTGGGCTTTTTGGCCAAGGGGCTGATCGGCATCGTGCTGCCGGGCGGCATCATCTTCTTCTGGCTGGTGGGCCGGCGGCGTTTCGACAGCCTGAAGCGCCTGTTCTGGCTGCCCAGCGTGGCGGTTTTCTTCGTGGTGTCGTTGCCATGGATGGTGTGGATGCAGTGGCGCTATCCCGGTTTTTTCGACTACTACATCGTCTACCAGCATTTCCAGCGGTTCCTGGAGTCGGGCTTCAACAACCCGCATCCATTCTGGTTCTACGTGCCGGTGGTGATTGCGGCTACCCTGCCATGGTCCATCCAGCTGTGGCGCATGGCCGGCAAGGCATTCTGGAAGAACGCGCCCCGCACGGCGGTGGATGGGCTCATGCTGTCCTGGCTGCTGGTCATCCTGGTCTTCTTTTCCATTCCCAGTTCCAAGCTGGTCGGCTATGTTCTGCCCCTGGTTGCGCCCCTGGCGTATTTTCTGGCCTTGCCGTTCGCCTGCCGTTTTGCGGCCGGGGAGGGCGCCGCCGAGGCGGGCAACGAGGGGGCTGCGGATTCTTCCCGGGCGATGCGCACTTTCTCGCTGTACCTGGCCATTTCCCTGGGCCTTTGCCTGGCGGCCGTGATCGCCCTGGTGGTCGCTCCCCAGCCGTCGACCAAGGGGCTGGCCCTGAAAATGCGCAGCGCATACAGCGATGCCGACCGGGTGATCATGCTGGATCGCATTCGCTACGACCTGGGGTTTTACCTGCGAACCGCCAAGCCGGCGGCCATCGTCATCGACTGGAACGATCCGGAGGTCAAGACAGCCGACACCTGGCGCAAGGAAATCTACGATGCGGCCCAGTTCGATCCGCAACAAGCGGCCTCGCTCTTGGTAAATCCGCAAGACCTGCTGCCCAGCCTGTGCGCCGGGCGCAATGCGGCGGTCTGGCTGGTGGGCGACCGGAACTCCGGCAAGCAATATACGTTTCTGGCCGGCTTGGCGCCTTATGCCGAGGACGGCAAACTAAGGGTGTGGCGGATTCCCGCCGGGGCCCGCCCCGCGTTTTGCACTGAACAGCCCGAAGCCGGCCTAAAATAAAAGCCATGAAGGCCATGCCAATCGGGATAAGCGCCAGTGAATAGCACGTCCAACCCAACCAAGCGCATTGTGGTGTGCGCCGACGACTTCGGCATGAACGCCGGGATCGACGCGGGTATTTTGCGCCTGGCGGAACTGGGGCGGCTGAATGCCACCAGTTGCCTGGTCGAAGGCCCGGTCTTCGAGCAGGATGCGCCCGCCCTCAAGGCTTCGAATCTGCAAACCGGCCTGCATCTGAATTTTACCGAGGCGTTGACGGTGCCGGGCCTTTTCCTGCCGCTGTCCGAGCTGATTTTGCGCGCGTATGCGCGCCGCCTGGACACCGAGCGGGTGCGAACCCAGATTGTGCGGCAATTGGATACTTTCGAAAGCATCATGGGCCGGGCGCCCGATTTCGTGGATGGGCATCAGCACGTTCATCAGCTGCCGCAAATCCGCGAACTCCTGTTGTCCGAGCTGGTACGGCGCTATGCGGCAAACCTGCCCTGGCTGCGCTATACCGGCTTGCGCGCGCAGCCGTCCATTCCCGCGCGCTTGCGCTTCAAGGCCCTGATCATCCAGACCCTGGGTTCGCACGGCTTTGCGCGGCAGGCGCGCCGTCTTGGGTTCATGCTGAACCCGGGTTTCCTGGGCGTGTATGATTTCCAGGGCGGCGAAGCCGGTTATCGGGTTTTGCTGCGGGCCTGGCTAAGTCATGCGCGCGAGGGCGATTTGCTCATGTGTCATCCTGCCGCCCAGGCCGATGCACAGGATGGCCTGGGCGCGCAAAGAACCGCTGAGTTCCAGGTGCTGGCCGCGCAATCGGCCGGCGGTCTATTGCGGGAGTACGGGCTTAGCGTAATGCCGCGAAACGTCGCGGGGCGGGCCTGATCCTTTATGCATCGAGCTTTTGAACCCGAATCTTTCCTTATGCTCCAGGAAACCGTTGCGGCCGAGCCAGGAGCGTTGTTGATCACCAGGAGAATGTCATGCCAGTGTCTTTCAGTCCCTTATCCAGCGATTTTTCCGTTTCGCCCCAGTTGACCCCCGAGGACATGGCTCTTGTGGCCCAGGCGGGCTATAAAAGCGTCATTATCAACCGGCCCGATTTCGAAGGCGGGCCCGAGCAGCCGGCCTCGGCCGATGTAATGGCGGCGGCGCGGGCGGCGGGTTTGCAGGTGGAATACCAGCCGGTTGTCAGCGGCGCCATGACTGTGCAGGACGTCGAGCGGTTTGCGCAACTGCTCAAGGAGCTGCCGGCCCCGGTGCTGGCGTATTGCCGCAGCGGCACACGTTGTGCCAATTTGTACCAGGCCGCCCAGGGTATTTGATTTTGCGCAAAACTACGCGTTTTTCCGGCTTTATCTTTGACTACGTTGTAGGGTAGGATAAATACAGGTAGTTTTCGTCAACCAACGGTTATTCAAAGGGCAGTTACCATGTTCAAGAAAATACTTATTCCCACCGATGGCTCAACGCTTGCGGCCCAGGCCGCCAACAAGGGCGTGTGCTTTGCGCGCAAAATCGGTGCCGAGGTCGTTGCCTTGTATGTTACCCAGCCGTTTGCCGCCACCGTGGGTTTCGACGGCATGGCCGCCGCCTACGCCATCACCGACGAAGACTACGATAAAACCGCCGCCGAGCAGGCGCAAAAATACCTCAAGGCGGTCATGGATCGCGCCGAAACCGCCGGGGTCAAGGCTACCGCGCGGGCCGTGTCCAATTTCAATGTGGCCGACGGCATCGTCCAGGCCGTCGAAGAAGACAACTGCGATCTCATCTTCATTGGCAGCCATGGCCGCAGCGGCCTGTCGCGTCTTCTGCTGGGCAGCGTCACCATCAAAGTGCTGAGCCTGGCCAAAACGGCCGTGCTGGTCTACCGGGTCAAAGAATCCGAATAATTCAAAAAAATGCGGCCACGTGGCCGCATTTTTTTATCTGCCCGCGTGCGGGCGGCCGGCTGTTTGTAAAAAAGTCCCGATTCCTGCCTTGCCCATTCCCGGGCATAGGCCCAATTCCCTTTTGACGCCGTGTCTTTTGGCGCCGCAGCCCGGCATGTCGTAGCGCTTGGCTCAGGCCGTGCTTTTCGGGGTCAGCCTTTCTTTGTTTTCGGTAATGGCGGCCAGGGTCAAGGGGTTCAGGGCTTCGTTGGCGGTCTTGCCGTCGGGGTGCTCCGCCAGGAATTCCAGCATGCAGGTGCGCATGCGCGGCTCCCAGAACTTCTGTATGTGGTTGGCCACGCCTTCGAGGCCTTCCTCGCGGTTGGGCAGGGAATCGAAAAAATTGCCGATGCGGTTGGCCAGGCGGATCAATTGGTCGATTTGGTTCACGTGGTTGCTTCCTTGTTGCAGAGATATTCGGGATGGGCGTATAGGGTGAAAGCGTCGTTGCGCGCAAAGCCGGCCAGCATGATGTTGAGGTCTTGCGCCATGCGCGCGGCGTAGCTGGTTGGGGCCGAAACCGCCACCACGACCGAAATACCCGCGGCGGCGCATTTTTGCACCATTTCGAAGCTGGCGCGGCTGGATATGACGGCAAAGCCCTGCTCGGGGTCGGCGCGCGTGCGCAGCATGTGGCCGATAAGCTTGTCCAGCGCATTGTGCCTTCCCACGTCTTCGCGCACCTGGCTTATGCTGCCATGCTCGTCGGCCCAGCCGGCGGCGTGGGTGGCGCCGGTAAGCAGGTGCAGGGGCTGCTGCTTGCGCAACTGTTCGACGGAGGCGGAAATGGCGCTGGCCGACACCGGTGTTTGGCGGCGCGGCAGCGGCGGCAGGTCGCGCTGGACTTCGTCAAGGCTTTCCAGGCCGCACAGCCCGCAGCCCGTACGGCCCGCCAGGCTGCGGCGGCGCAGCTTGAGCTGGTTCAGGCAGGCGCTGGCGATGTCGGCCTGGATGACGATGCCGTTAGGGCGGGCGATGACCTCCAGCCCGTAGATGTCGGAGGCCGAACGGATAATGCCTTCGGTATAGGAGAACCCGTAGGCGAAGTCTTCCAGGTCGCACGGGGTGGCCAGAACCGTGGCGTGACTGATGCCGTTGTATTCGAGGGCGACGGGCACCTCTTGCACCAGTTCGTCCTGCTCGCTGGCGCCGCCGCGCCGGCCACCCTCGCGCACGACTGTGTGCGAGGCATGGCCGGGCATGGCCGGAATGCAGCAGTCGTCGGGCAGCGTGGCGGCCGGCACGTTACGGCCTTTAGCTTTGCGGCACGCCGTCGTGCTCGCGTTCACGCTCGGCCAGCAGTTTTTGCTGGATATCGCTGAAGCGCGACCACTTGGCCTGCCATTCCGACGGTTGCGTGACCAGGCGAGCCTGCACGGCCGTAACCTTGTACTCGGGGCACTCGGTGGCCCAGTCGGAGCTGTCGGTAGTGACGACGTTGGCGCCCGATTCGGGGAAATGGAAGGTGGTGTAGACCACGCCCGGCTGGACGCGCTCGGTCACGTCGGCCCGCAGCACGGTTTCGCCCGAACGGCTTTGCACCGCCACCCAGTCGCCCTGCTTGATGCCGCGGTCTTCGGCATCTTGCGGATGGATTTCGAGCAGGTCTTCGCTGTGCCACATGACGTTGGGAGTGCGGCGGGTTTGCGCGCCCACGTTGTATTGCGACAGGATGCGGCCGGTGGTGAGCAGCAGGGGGAACTTGCGCGTGCTGCGCTCTTCGCTGGGTACGTACTTGGTGATCATGAACCGGCCCTTGCCGCGCACGAATTCGCCGACGTGCATGATGGGGGTGCCATCGGGTGCCTCCGCGTTGCAAGGCCATTGCAGGCCGCCGCCCATTTCGTCGATCTTCTTGAACGAAACGCCCGAGAAGGTGGGAGTGAGGCGCGCGATCTCGTCCATGATTTCGGACGGATGGTTGTAGTGCATGGGATAGCCCATGGCGGTGGACAGCGCGCAGGTGGCTTCCCAGTCGCCCATGCCTGCCTTGGGCTCCATGACCTTGCGCACGCGCGAGACGCGGCGTTCAGCATTGGTGAAGGTGCCGTCTTTTTCAAGGAAGGAGGTGCCGGGCAGGAAGACGCGGGCGTACTTGGCGGTTTCGTTCAGGAACATGTCCTGCACGATGATGCAGTCCATCGAGGCCAGCGCCTGCGCCACGTGCTGCGTGTCGGGATCGGACTGGACGATGTCCTCGCCCTGGCAATACAGGCCCTTGAACGTGCCGCCGATGGCCGCATCGAACATATTGGGAATGCGCAGGCCGGGCTCGGGCTGGATGTGTACGCCCCAGTCCTGTTCGAACTGGTGGCGCACGGCGGCGTCGCCGACATGGCGATAGCCGGTGAATTCGTGCGGGAAGGAGCCCATGTCGCAGGAGCCCTGCACGTTGTTCTGGCCGCGCAACGGATTGACGCCCACGCCTTCACGCCCCAAATTGCCCGTGGCCATGGCCAGGTTGGCGATGGCCATGACGGTGGTCGAACCCTGGCTGTGCTCGGTGACGCCCAGGCCGTAATAGATGGAGCCGTTGCCCTGCGTGGCAAACAGGCGGGCCGCCGCGCGCAGGTCGCCGGCCGGCACGCCGGTGATGGACTCGGTGGCTTCCGGCGAGTTTTCGGGCTGGGAAACGAAGTTGCGCCATTGTTCGAAGGCGGGTTTTTCGCAGCGTTCCGCCACGAATTTTTCGTCGATGAGGCCTTCGGTGGCGATGACGTGGGACATGGCCGTCAGCAGGGCGGTATTGGTGCCGGGCCGCACGGGCAGGTGGTAGTCGGCCTTGATGTGCGGAGAGCTGACCAGCTCGATGGAGCGCGGGTCGATGACGATGAGTCTGGCGCCCTGGCGCAGGCGGCGCTTGAGGCGCGAGGCAAAGACCGGATGAGCCGCGCTGGGATTGGCGCCCATGACAATGACGACGTCGGTGTACATGACCGAGTCGAAGGTCTGCGTGCCTGCCGATTCGCCCATGGTTGTCTTGAGGCCGTAGCCGGTGGGCGAGTGGCACACGCGCGCGCAGGTGTCGACGTTGTTGGTGCCGAAGGCGGCGCGCACCAGTTTTTGCACCAGGTAGGTTTCTTCGTTGGTGCAGCGCGAAGAGGTGATGCCGCCGATGGAGTTGCGGCCGTACTTGGCCTGGATGCGCTTGAGCTCGGAGGCGGCGTAGTCGATGGCCTCGTCCCAGGAGACTTCGCGCCAGGGTTCGGTGATGCTGTCGCGGATCATGGGGTTGAGGATGCGGTCTTTGTGGGTGGCGTAGCCCCAGGCGAAGCGGCCCTTGACGCAGGAGTGGCCGCGGTTGGCCTTGCCGTCTTTCCAGGGCACCATGCGCACGACTTCCTGGCCTTTCATTTCGGCTTTGAAGGCGCAGCCCACGCCGCAATAGGCGCAGGTGGTGATGACCGAGTGTTCGGACTGGCCTTTTTCGATGACCGTGTTTTCCATGAGCGACGACGTGGGGCAGGCCTGCACGCAGGCGCCGCAGGAAACGCAGTCGCTGCCCAGGAAGTTGTCGTTCTGGCCCGGGGAGATGCGCGATTCGAATCCCTTGCCGCTGATGGTAAGGGCGAAGGTGCCTTGTATGTCGTCGCAGGCGCGCACGCAGCGGCTGCAGACGATGCACTTGGATGGATCGTAGGTGAAATAGGGGTTGGATTCGTCGGGCTTGTCGTTGAGGTGGTTGACGCCGTCGAAGCCGTAGCGCACGTTGCGCAGGCCCACGACCCCGGCCATGTCCTGCAGTTCGCAGTCGCCGTTGGCGGGACAGGTGAGGCAGTCCAGCGGATGGTCGGAAATGTACAGCTCCATGACGTTGCGGCGCATGTCGTGCAGCTTGGGAGTTTCGGTCCAGACGACCATGCCCGCCTCGACCGGCGTGGTGCACGAGGCGGGATAGCCGCGCCGGCCTTCGATTTGAACCAGGCACAGCCGGCACGAGCCGAAGGCTTCGAGGCTGTCGGTGGCGCAAAGCTTGGGAATGTTGATGCCGGCTTCGGCCGCGGCGCGCATGATGGAGGTGCCGGCGGGCACTTCGCATTGCTGTCCGTCGATGGTAAAGGAAACGAGTTCGGTGCTGGTGCGCGCCGGCGTGCCGTAGTCTCGTTCGCGTTTGGCGATGGTTTCTAGCATGGTGGTGGCTCCGGGATCAGGCGTGTGCCGCGGGTTGTGGGGTTTTTTCCAGGCCGAAGTCTTCAGGGAAGTGCTCGAGCGCTGAAAGAACGGGGTAGGGCGTCATGCCGCCCAGGGCGCACAGCGAGCCGCCCAGCATGGTGTCGCATAAATCGTGCAGCAATTCGACCTGCTGGTCGCGCTGCTGGCCGTTGCGGATTTTTTCGAGGACTTCGACTCCGCGCACGGAGCCGATACGACAGGGCGTGCACTTGCCGCAGGATTCGACGGCGCAGAACTCCATGGCGTATTGTGCCATTTTGGACATGTCGACGCTGTCGTCGAAGGCGACCAGGCCGCCGTGGCCGAGCATGGCCGAAATGCCGATATAGGCTTCGTAGTCGAGAGGGACGTCCCATTGCGATTCGGGCAGGTAGGCGCCCAGTGGGCCGCCGACCTGCACGGCCCGCAAGGGCTTGCCGGTGGCGCTGCCGCCGCCGAAGTCGTACAGCAGTTCGCGCAGGGTAAGGCCGAATGCCATTTCGACCAGGCCGCCGTGCTTGATGTTGCCGGCCAACTGGAACGGCAGCGTGCCTTTGGAGCGGCCCATGCCGTAGTCCCGGTAGAAGGCGGCGCCCTTGGCCAAAATGATGGGCACGCTGGCCAGCGAGATGACGTTGTTGATGACCGTGGGCTTGCCGAACAGGCCGGTGATGGCCGGCAGCGGCGGCTTGGCGCGCACCTGCCCGCGCTTGCCTTCCAGGCTTTCGAGCAGCGAGGTTTCTTCGCCGCAAATATAGGCGCCCGCGCCCACGCGCACTTCGAGGTCGAACGCGCGGCCGCTGCCGCCGATGTCATGGCCCAGCCAGCCGACCGAGCGGGCGTTTTCGATGGCGCTGTTGAGCACGGCGATGGCCTGGGGATATTCCGAACGCACGTAGATGTAGCCGTAATTGGCGCCCACCGCCAGGCCGGCGATGGTCATGCCCTCGATGAGCACATAGGGGTCGCCCTCCATGAGCATGCGGTCGGAGAACGTACCCGAGTCGCCTTCGTCGGCGTTGCAGACGATGTATTTTTGCTCGGCCGGTGTGCCGAGGACGGTCTTCCATTTGATGCCCGTGGGGAAGGCGGCGCCGCCCCGGCCGCGCAGGCCGGACTGGGTGACCTCTTCGACGATGGCTTCGGGGGCGAGGGTGAGCGCTTTTTTCAGGCCTTCGAAGCCGCCCAGCGATTGATAGTCGCCCAGGCTGAGCGGGTCGGTGATGCCGACGCGGGCGAACGTGAGCCGCTGCTGCTTGGCCAGATAGGGGATTTCTTCGGTGATGCCGTGGCACAGCGGGTGCTTGCCGCCTTCCAGCCAGCCGGCCTCGAACAGCGCGGCAACGTCTTCGGCCTGCACGGGCCCGTAAGCCACTCGGCCCTTGGGGGTTTGAATTTCGACCATGGGTTCGAGCCAGAGCAGGCCGCGCGACCCGTTGCGGACGATTTGCACGTTGGCGCCGCGGCGGCTGGCTTCCTGGGTGATGGCCAGGGCGGTTTCGTCGGCGCCAACGGCAAGCGCGGCGGCGTCGGTGGGGACGAAGATTTTAATGGCTTGTGTCATTTGTGTTATGCCCCTTGCGCGTCGAGCAGGTGATCGAGCTTGTCGGCGGTCATGCGCGCGTGCGCACGGCCGTTGATCATGACGGCCGGAGACTGGGCACAGAGACCCAGGCAGTAGACCGGTTCGAGCGTGACCTGGCCGTCGGCCGTGGTGTCGTGGAACTCGCAGCCCAGTTTTTGCCGCGCATGCTGAGCAAGCTGTTCGCCGCCCATGGCCTGACAGGACTCGGCCCGGCATACCTCAAGGACGACCTTGCCGGCCGGCTTTTGACGGAAGTGCGAGTAAAAGCCGATGACCCCCTGGATTTCGGCGCGCGACAACTGAAGCTCTTTGGCGATGGCGGGAACCGCGCCGGCGGGAATGTAGCCCAGGGCATGCTGGATGGCGTGCAGGATGGGAAGCAGGCTACCGGGCTGGCCGGCATAGTGCTGCAGGGCCTGCTGGGTTACCTGCAGTATGGTCGACTCGGAAATAGGAGCTTCCGGGGTGTTGGGCATGGCTATTACCTGTAAGGTGGGTACGAGGGGTAGCGGGCGAGCGGCTGCTGATTTATTATGTGTATCAGTGCATAATAACCCGGTTTCAATTGCATTAATTTACTAGGCATTTTCTGTCGATTCAATAGGCAATTCATGACATATAAGTTTCGGGCACGCCTCGATGCCGGCTGGGTGCTGGAAAACCCCGAGGGCGACAGGCTGGCGCTTAGCGAGATGCTGCGCTTGCTGGCCGCCATCGAATCCTCCGGAAACATCGCCGGCGCATGCCGTGCCTGCGAAGTTTCGTACCGGCATGCCTGGGGTGTGCTGCGCAATGCCGAAAAAGAGCTGGGCCGTCCCTTGCTGGAAACCAGCCGCCGGCAGGGCACCAAGCTCACCCGGTTCGCCCAGCAGTTGCTGTGGGCCAACCGGCGCATCGAAATCCGGCTCGCTCCCGTGCTGGAAGGCATTACCCAGGAATTGCAGCGCGAAATCGATGCCTTGTACGTGGAAAACGGCACCAAGCTGCGCATGCATGCCAGCCATGGCTTTGCGGTCGAGGGGTTGATGCAGGTGGTGGGCGGGCAGGACACTGCCCAGATCGAATTGCGCTATCGCACGGCCATCGAGGCCCTGGTGTCGCTGAACCGCGGCGAGTGCGATCTGGCCGGCTTTCAGGTGCCGGTGGGCGAGTTCGAAAAGCCCATATTGCAGCACTACATGCCCTGGCTCGACCCTGAAAAACACTGCCTTATCTATTTGGCGCAGCGCGAAACGGGCTTTTTCGTGCAGCCGGGCAATCCCCGCAACATCCGTACGGTGGCCGACCTGAACCAGCCCGACGTGCGCTTCGTCAATCGGCAGGTGGGCTCCAGCACCCGGCTGATGATCAGCCTGATGCTGCGTCAAAAGGGCATAGATCCAGCCAGCATACGGGGCTTCGAGACCAGTGAATTCACCCATATGGCGGTTGCCGCGCATGTGGTGGGCGGCATGGCCGACGTCGGCATCGGGGTCGAGACGGCGGCGTGGCGCTGCGGCCTGGACTTCATTCCCCTGGCCAAAGAGCGCTATTTTTTCGCCGTGCGGCGCGACAATCTGTTGTCGCCGCCCATGCAGCAGTTCATCGGCCTGCTGCTGGAAGACACCTACCAGTCGTTCGTCAAGCAACTGGTTGGCTATGACGCGACGGGACTGGGGCGGGTCATGCCTTTGCACGAGGCGTTTCACGAGACGTTCGGCCGGGCGCCGCGCGCGGCTTGAACATGGCAGGTTAAAAGCAGATACGATAGCAGCATGAGCAAAGTCATTCCCCTTACCAGCAAGCAGCACCCCCTGGGTCTCGGAGAGCGCATGGCTCCAGCCTCGCCGCCCAGGCCTGGCGAACCCCTGCTCGACGCCCGGCGCCGGCCATTGCGCGACCTGCGCATATCGGTCACGGACAAATGCAATTTCCGATGTACCTACTGCATGCCGCGCGAGGTGTTCGGCGCCGACTACCAGTTCATGCCGCACTCCGATCTGCTTACGTTCGAGGAAATCACGCGTGTGGCGAGCACGGCGGCGCAACTGGGGGTGGAGAAATTCCGCCTTACCGGCGGCGAACCCCTGCTGCGCAAAGACCTTGAACGGCTGGTCGGCATGCTGGCCCAACTGCGCACGCCCGCCGGGCGGCCCATTGACGTCACCCTTACCACCAACGGCACTTTGCTGGCCAGGAAGGCGGGCGTGTTGAAGAAAGCGGGCTTGAACCGCGTCACCGTCAGCCTGGATGCATTGGATGACGCGCTGTTCGAGCGCATGAGCGACAGCAGCGTGCCGGTGCGCACCATCCTGGACGGCATCGAGGAAGCCGCCCGGGCCGGATTGCCCGTCAAGGTCAATATGGTGGTGCGCAAGGGGCTCAACGACGGGCAGATCCTGCCCATGGCGCGGCATTTTCGCCATTCCGGCCACATTTTGCGGTTCATCGAGTACATGGACGTGGGCTCGACCAACGGCTGGAACCTGGCGGAAGTCGTGACGGGCGCGGAAATCCTGCGCCTGATCCAGCAGGAGTTCCCTGTCGAGCCTTTACAGGCCGATTATCGCGGCGAAGTGGCTGCGCGCTGGCGCTATCTGGACGACGCCGGGGAAATCGGCCTGATCACCAGTGTGTCGCAGCCGTTCTGCGGCGACTGTACGCGGGCTCGTCTTTCGCCCGAGGGCAAGCTTTTCCTGTGCCTGTTTGCCGATCATGGCTACGACTTGCGCGCGTTGCTGCGGGGCGGGGCCAGCGATGAACAACTCGCGGAGCGTCTGGCCAGAGTGTGGCGGGGGCGAGAGGACCATTATTCCGAATTGCGCGGCCGCGACACGGCGCCGCTGCACAAGGTCGAAATGAGCTACATCGGCGGATAGCGCGGGCTGCCCATGATCCAGCGCGACACCATCAGCGGCGTGATACTGGCCGGCGGCCAGGCCCGCCGCATGCAGAACGGCGCAAGCGAGCCCGTTGAAAAAGGCCTTTTGACCTTGCATGGAGAACCTCTGGTTGCCTGGGGGCGCCGCTATTTGGCGCCTCGAGTTGGAGCCCTGTATATCAGCGCGAACCGCGGCATCGAGACTTACGGGCGCTATGGTCAAGTGATCGGTGACGACCCCGCCCTGGGCGTGAACCTGGGTCCTTTGGCGGGCCTGGCCAGTGTCATGGCCAGGGCAAGCACCCCGTGGTTGTTGTCGCTGCCGGTGGATGTGCCGGCGCCGCCGGTGGATTTGCTGGAACGCCTGGCCGCCAGGGCGCTGGAGGAAAACGCGCCGATTGCCTATGCCTCGTGTGGAGATGGCTGCCACCCTTTGTGCATGCTGGTTCATTGCCGCACGCTCGGCAGCCTGCGCGACTATTTGCTCGGCGGCGGGCGCAAGGTTGGAGTCTGGCAAGAACAGAACGGCGCCGTGCGGACGGAGTTTCCCGCGGACGAAGCCAGCTTCTTCAACATCAACGCCCCCGAAGACCTCGCCCACGCCCAGAAAATCATTCCTCCCCCAGTTGCATAGCACACGGCCTGGGGGGCTTCCCCTTTGCCGCCTTTTTTTACACCTGCCAGTGGGCGAAGTCGTAGTAGGCCACGGTGTCGCCGTTGCCGACCAAGGTATTGGCGGGGATGCGGGCCACGCCGGTGGCCCAGGGCAAGGAACTTATCACTCCCGAGCCCTGCTGCGCGTAGGGCGACAGGCTGGTCGAGCCGTCAATGGCGTGGCTGGCCCGCACGCGAATGAATTCTTCGCGTGTTTCATTGAACGTGGTGGCGCTGTCGAGCTTGCCGTAGCTGACTTCCGGCAGCAGATGTTCGCGGCCCTGCATGGCCCGGATCATGGGCGAAACCAGCAAGGTGAAGACGACGTAGGCCGAGACGGGATTGCCGGGCAGGCAGACCACGGGCGTGCCGTGCGCCTGGGCCAGCGCCACAGGCTTGCCGGGTTTCATGCGCACGCGCCAGAGGTCGACCCTGCCGCCCATTTGCTCGATGGTGGCCTTGACCAGGTCTTTTTCTCCCACCGAGACGCCGCCCACGGTCAGCACCAGGTTGCAATCGCCGATAAGCCGTGTAAAGGCATCGCGCAGTGAGTCGTGGGTATCGGCGGCATGCAGCACGTGCACGACTTCGGCGCCCAGCTTTTCGGCCAGGGCGGCCAGGGTCGGGCCGTTGGAGTTGTAGATTTGCGCAGTCTGCAGCGGCTGGCCGGGTTCGACCAGTTCGTCGCCCGTACTGAGGATGCCGATCTTGAGCTTGGGGTAAACCGCAACGCTTTGCAGGCCCTGGGAGGCAAGCACGGCGATCTGGGCCGTGTCCAGCAGGGTGCCGGCGGAAAGCAGGCGCCGGCCTTTTTGCACGTCTTCGCCCCGGAGGCGGACGTGGCTGCCTTTTCGCGGCGCTTCGCGCAGTGTCAGGATATTGTCGGTTTCGGTGCAGTCTTCCTGCATGACGACGGTGTCGGCGCCGGGCGGCAGCAGGCTGCCTGTGAACAGGCGTATGGTGTTGCCGGGCTGCAGGGTTTCGGGGGCCTGGCCGGCGAAGCAGCGTTGCTGCACCGGAAAGGAAACCCCCGGCTGGTAGTCGGCGTAGCGGATGGCGTAGCCGTCCATGGCGCTGTTGTCGGCCGGCGGCAGGTCGTGCTGCGCCATGATGGTTTCGGCCAGAACGCGTCCGCGCGCCGCGCGCAGCAAGCAGGTTTCGGTGCTTTGCGGCAGTTTGCCCGCTTGCGCGAGGCGGGATTGGGCAATGTCGAAATCGAGCAGATCCATAGGGGAATCGGAGGCAGTTAAATGTTATTGGTCGATGGCGGCTAGGGGGGCGGTTCGTGCTTCTTCTTGCATGTTTGGCGAACCCCCGAGCCCGCCGCTAGACAGGCAGGGGTGTTCCAACGCGCTAGCTCATATAGTGCGTGGCGAAATTGCAGGGGCGGTGGGTGCTGTCCAATTGTTCGCGGATGATTTTTTCCCAGGCCATCTTGCAGGCCCCGGTGGAGCCGGGCATGCAGAACAGAAGCGTATTGTTGGCCGTGCCCGCGAAGGCATCGGATTGCAGCGTGGACGAGCCGATTTCCTGCCACGACAGGTGGCGGAACAGTTCGCCGAAGCCCGAGATGCTTGCATCGAGCAAGGGCGTGATGGCGGCGGCGGTGGATTTGTCATGCGAAAAACCCGTTCCGCCATTGCTGAGAATGACCTGGATGTTTTGATCGTCTATCCAGTCGCTGACGATTTTGCGGATATGGTAAAGATTGCCCGAGCTGATGGTTCGCTGCACACAGCGGTGGCCGGCGGCCACGACGCTTTCGGCCAGATAGTCGCCCGACGTATCGTTGGCGCTGGTTCGGCTGTCGGAAATGGTCAATACGGCGATATTCAGGGAGGCCTGAGGCTTGCTGGGGTCGGCTTTGCTCACGATGATGAATTTCCTGGGGTGGCGGTGTGCCAAAGATTGGTTTTTTGCGCGTCGGCGTCGTGCTGCTGCACCCAGAACTGCCTGCCATCGGCCAGGGTCTCGCGCTTCCAGAACGGAGCGCGGGTTTTAAGGGCGTCGATGATGTATTCGCAAGCCTTGAAGGCATTGCCTCGGTGGGCGCAGGCCACCGCCACGAAGACGATCTGGTCGGCGCCGTGCAGTTCGCCGTGGCGATGCACGACGACGGGTTCGTGGGTGTCCCAGCGGGTTTGCGCGGTGTCGCAAATGGCCTGGATTTCGCGCTCGCACATGCCCGGGTAATACTCGAGAAACAAGGTTTGCGTGGGCTGGCCGGGGGCGTAGTCGCGCACATACCCGGTAAATGTGACCAGCGCGCCCGCCTTGCCGGCTGCGTTTTCACGCAATTGCCGGGTAAGCTCGGCGGAATCGAAATCGGCTTCCTGGACGACGACCATGTCAGCCTCCGGTAACTGGTTCGAAGACCGCGACCTCGTCGCCCGGCTGGATGGCGGCATCGTGGCCGACGTGGTATTGGTTGACGGCCAGCTTGAGGCGCTGCACGGGTTCGAGCTGCGGATAGCGGGCGGCAAGCTGCGCCAGCCATTCCGACCCGCTGAGGGGGGCTTTGACGGGCCAGGTTTCTTGCCGCAGCCCGGTAAGCTCGGCCACCTGGGCGAAATACAGAACCTTAATTGCCGTGCCACTCACCGCTTTTACCTCCGGATTTGTAGCTGAGCCGTATGTCTTCGATGACGATGCCTTTGTCGGCGGCCTTGCACATGTCGTAGATGGTGAGCGCCGCGATGCTGCATGCCGTCATGGCTTCCATTTCGACGCCGGTTTTATGGTCGGTGCGGCAGGTGGCCTTGACGGTGATGCTGTGCGCAGCGTCGTCGAGCGCGAACTCGATGCCCGCGAAGCTTAGCGGCAGGCTGTGGCACAAGGGGATGAGCTCGGCGCAGCGCTTGGCGGCCAGCACGCCGGCCACGCGGGCGGTGTTGAGCACCTCGCCCTTGCCGTTTTCGTGGGCCGACAGCAGGGCGTAGGCCTGCGGGCTCATGCGCACTTTGCCCTGGGCGATGGCACAGCGCAAGGTGGAAACCTTGTTGCTGACATCCACCATGCGTACCTGCCCGGATTCGTCCAGATGGCTAAGCTCGAGCTCGGCCGAAGTAGAGGATTGACTCATGTTTGCGTATAAAGGAATGGCGTTGGCACATGGGGCATATGCCCGCATCCGGCGCCGGAATCATTCCTATACTATACGCGATCCTGCCTGTGTGCTGTGTGGCTGCCAGGCGGCGGCAAGGCCTTATGTGTCGAGGGCCTTCTTGACGTTCTGGTATTCGATGTTCTTGTCGTGCATGAAGCCGGTGACGAAGTCCTTGCTGGCAGCGGCAACCAGGCTGCCGTGCTTTTCGACCAGCTTGCGTCCTTCCACCTGGCCGCGCTCGAACAACTGGTCGAACTCGGTGACCTGCAGACCGTGCTCCTGGGCATAGCGCACCAAGTGGGCAAGCGCGGTGTGGCGGTGCTGGTCGATGTCTTCCGGGCTGACGCCGAAGACATCGGCGGCGCCGTTGGTCGCGCCCGAAATGACGACCCACTGATCCAGGCTGGTATCCTGGTCGACGCCGGCGTAGGCGCTTCCCAGAAAGCTCATCGACAAGATTGCGGCGGATAATTTAGGCAGTATCAAGGTGAACTCCCTATAAAAAACATCGCGTCCGGGGTCCGAGCGGCGCCGCGGGGCGGATGTACATTGAAAGCGGTTGGACTCTGGACAGGCGGCGGCCGAGCTTCCCGCGCTGCCTGTCGTTGCAGACGTCCGATACGAGTCGTTATTGTGACGGGCAAACTTTACAGAAGCATGAAGACCTCGTATGCAAATGTATCGGAGTATGCGGGTTTCTTGCGTTCTGCGTGTTTTTTCCTGCCCATCCGCGACCCTCCGAATTGCCCGCGAAGCCTTGATTGGCGGGGATGACGCCACGGTGCAAAAAGTGATAGGCTGTGTACTGCGTTTTTTGCTAATCACCAATCTGTCTAAAGTAACGGAGAAAATCATGTCTATCAAAGTTGGCGATCGTGTTCCAGATGGCGCCTTGGCCGAGTTCGTCGAAGTCGAGTCGCAAGGCTGCTCGCTGGGGCCCAACACTTTTCAGGTTGGCGATTTGGTCAAGGGTAAAACCATAGCGCTGTTTGCCGTGCCCGGCGCGTTTACGCCGACTTGTTCCGAAAAGCACCTGCCGGGCTTTCTGGAGCTGGCCGACAAAATCAAGGCCAAGGGCGTGGATGAAATCTGGTGCCTGTCGGTCAACGATCCTTTCGTCATGGGCGCCTGGGGCCGCGACCAGAACGTCAATGGACGCCTGCGGATGATGGCCGACGGCAGCGCCGAATGGACCAAAAAGCTGGGCCTGGAACTGGACTTGACCGCTCGCGGCCTGGGCGTGCGTTCGCGCCGCTATTCGGCCCTGATCAAGGACGGCGTGGTAACCCAGCTCAACGCGGAGAAGGGCGGCGAGTTGAGCATCAGCGATGCCGGCACGTTGCTGGGCCAGCTTTAACCGGTTTCGGCATCCATCCGGCCGCACCCGCCCGCTTCACGCGGGCGGGGTGGGCGATCCGCCCGCGGGTTCGTTCAAGGCCGCGTTTCATGTCAATACTTCGTCCCGATGCCGCTGATTGGGCCGACGCTTATCTGAAGATCGCCGGCGCCGCGCCGGGCAATCGCCTTTCGTGCCGATGCTGAATACGGTCGCTTCCTTTTTTTCCTTGTACCTGGCCACGCTGCTGTTGCTGCTGGGCACGGGACTGTTCAATACCTATCTGGGGCTGCGCCTGACCGCCGCTCACGTGTCCGAACTCTGGGTGGGCGGCCTGATCGCGGTGTATTACCTGGGGCTGGTGCTGGGCGCGCGCAGCGGACACAAGCTCATCATGCAGGTGGGGCATATCCGCGCCTACGTGGCGGGTGCGGCCGTCGTGACCACCATGGTGCTGGCGCAGGCGCTACTCGACAATCTGTGGCTGTGGCTGCTGTTCCGCTTCATCGTGGGCGTCTCCATGGTCACGCAGTTCATGGTGATTGAAAGCTGGCTCAACGAGCAAACCGAAAACCATCAGCGCGGCCGGGTGTTTGCGTTCTACATGGTGGTATCGGGGCTGGGCACGGTGCTGGGCCAGCTTTCGCTGACGCTGTTTCCCCGGCTCAATTACGAACCGCTGGTGTTTGCCGCGATCTGCTCCGTGCTGGGCCTGGTGCCGGTGGCGCTGACCCGGCGCCTGCATCCGGCCGTGCCCGTGCCGGCGCCCATCATGATCCGCTATTACCTGAAGCGCGTGCCCATGTCGCTTCTGGTGGTGTTCATTGCCGGCAATCTGACCGGCGCCTTCTACGGGCTGGCGCCGGTGTTCGCGGTCAAGCAGGGGCTTTCCAGCGATCAGGTCGCGTGGTTCCTGGCGGCGGCCGTGGCGGCGGGCCTGGTGGCGCAGTGGCCGCTGGGGCAGCTTTCCGATCACGTCAATCGCGTCGGGCTGGTGCGGTTCAACGCCGCGCTGCTGGCGTTGATAGGCATTCCGCTATGGGGCTGGTGGGTGTTGCCGTTCTGGGCGCTGATTGCGATTTCCTGCGCCTTTGGCGCGCTGCAGTTTCCCTTGTATCCCATCGGCACGGCGTTCGCCAACGACAATGTGGATCCCGACCGGCGCGTGGGGCTGAGCGCCATCGTCATCATGGCCTATGGCCTGGGAGCGGGGCTGGGGCCCTTCGTGGCGGGCGCGCTCATGCGCTATATCGACACCAATATGTTCTTCATCTTCGTGTCGGGCAGCGCTTTCCTGCTGGTGCTGCTGATCCGTCCGCAGCGGGTGACGGGCGAATACCTGAGCGACGACGCGCCGACTCAGTTCGTGCCCATGTCGGAGCCGCAGGCCACGCCGGCCGTGTCGGCCCTGGATCCGCGCGTCGATCCGCAAACCGATGTCTCGGCGGAGCCGGTTCCACAAGAGTAGAAGGGGAGGGCCCCCACGCTGCGCCGCGTTGCGGCTTGTTGCCCCCCGAGGGGGACTTCCCCTGCCTTGGGGCGGCCCGGCGGCGGGGAGGGCCCCCGCGCTGCGTCGTATTGCGGCTTGCTGCCCCCCGAGGGGACTTCCCCGCCTTGGGGCGGCCCGGCGGCGGGGAGGGCCCCCGCGCTGCGTCGTATTGCGGCT